>CAMDXR010000017.1 GCA_945877725.1 Limnohabitans sp. Rim8 | reverse complement strand
TCCCCCTCCCCTCGCCATTTCACGCTCAGTGATTTCGACTTTGATCTGCCCCCCGAACTGATTGCCCAGCACCCTGCCGCCGAACGAAGCGGTTCGCGCTTGCTGGACGGCGCATCGCCTGCGGTGACTGACCGCATCTTTCACGAGCTGCCGGGCTTGCTTCAGGCGGGTGACCTGCTGGTTTTCAATGACACCAAGGTGGTCAAGGCGCGCATTTTTGGCGAAAAAGCTTCGGGCGGCAAATTGGAGTTGTTGATCGAGCGCGTGTTGCCTGGCCACCAAGTGGTGGCGCACATGAAAGTCAGCAAGAAACCGCTGCTAGGCGGCAAGATGTACCTGGCGGGCGGGGCCAGACAGGGTGGTTTTGACGCTGTGCTGCTGGGGCGCTGGCCCAATGAAAACGGCCAGTTGTTTCATCTGCAACTGAGCGACGAACCCCATACGCTGATGGAAAAACACGGAGTTGTGCCGCTCCCCCCATATATAGAGCGCCCCACGGGTCCCAGCGCCCACGGCGACGCCGAGGAAGATGCCCGGCGTTACCAAACCGTGTTTGCGCGCGCCCCCGGTGCGGTGGCCGCCCCCACGGCTGCGCTGCACTTTGACGAAGCCCTGCTGGCCCAACTGGAGGCGCGTGGGGTGCAACGCGCCAGCGTCACGCTGCATGTGGGGGCGGGCACGTTTCAGCCTGTCAAAACCGAAAACATTGCCGACCACACCATGCACAGCGAATGGTACGAAGTGCCCCCTGCCACCCAGCAAGCCATTGCCGCGTGCCGGGCTAGGGGCGGCAAAGTGGTGGCGGTAGGCACCACCACGGTGCGCACGCTGGAGTCGTGGGCCAAGTTTGGCCAAGACACTGGCGACACGGCGATCTTCATCACACCGGGTTTTGACTTCAAAGTGGTCGACCATCTGGTCACCAACTTTCATCTGCCCAAAAGCACGCTCATGATGCTGGTCAGCGCCTTTGCGGGCTATGAGCACATCATGGGCCTGTACCGCCATGCCATTGCCCAAAAATACCGCTTCTTTAGCTATGGCGATGCCATGCTGCTGACGCGCAAGCGGCCGAGCTGAACGGATTCAGCAAAGTTCACGGCTTGCTGTGCCCGCCAATGCACGGCAAGTGGTGTGGGTGCCCCCTCCTACAATCCTCCCCATGCTCAAATTTGACCTGCTTAAAACCGACCCCTCCAGCCATGCCCGGCGCGGCACGCTGACCCTGAACCATGGCCAGGTGCAAACGCCCATTTTTATGCCGGTGGGCACCTACGGCACGGTCAAGGGCGTGATGCCGCGCAGCCTGCACGACATGGGCGCGCAGATCATTCTGGGCAACACCTTTCACCTGTGGATGCGGCCGGGGTTGGACATCATGGCCAGTTTTGGTGGGCTGCACCAGTTCGAGAAATGGGACAAACCCATCCTCACCGATTCGGGTGGCTTTCAGGTCTGGTCGCTGGGTGAAATGCGCAAAATCACCGAAGAAGGCGTGACCTTTGCCTCGCCTGTGAATGGCGACAAACTGTTCATGTCGCCCGAAGTGAGCATGCAGATTCAGACCATCCTGAACTCCGACATCGTGATGCAACTGGACGAATGCACGCCCTATGAGACCAAGGGCCACCTGACCACCGAGGCCGAAGCCCGTAAATCGATGGAAATGAGCCGCCGCTGGGCCGTGCGCAGCAAAGATGAATTTGTGCGGCTGGAAAACCCCAACGCGCTGTTTGGCATCGTGCAGGGCGGCATGTTTGAAAACCTGCGCCAAGAATCGCTAGAAGCTCTGGTGGCGATGGACTTTCCGGGTTATGCCGTAGGCGGCGTGAGTGTGGGCGAGCCCAAAGAGCAAATGCTGCAAATCATGGCGCACACGCCGCACCGCCTGCCCGCCCACAAACCGCGTTACCTCATGGGCGTGGGCACGCCCGAAGACCTGGTGCAAGGCGTGGCCGAAGGTGTGGACATGTTCGACTGCGTCATGCCCACCCGCAACGCCCGCAACGGCACGGTGTTCACCCGCTACGGCGACCTGAAACTGCGCAACGCACGCCACAAAATCGACCCCAAACCGCTGGACACCAGCTGCACCTGCTACGCCTGCGCAGGCAACCCTGCAGAATCGCCCTCCGGTAGCGGGGGTGTTTCGTGGGACCAAGGCGGCCGCGCGGGTTTCAGCCGCGCCTACCTGCACCACTTAGACCGCTGCGGCGAAATGCTCGGCCCCATGCTGACCACCATCCACAACCTGCACTACTACCTGAACCTGATGCGCGAAGTGCGCGAGTCACTCGATGCAGGCCAGTTTTCTGCCTTCAGGGCCAAGTTCAAAACCGACCGCGCCCGAGGGGTTTGAATTCGTGGGCTGATAAGGCGCGTTTTTAGTCTGTTGGGAAGACTGTGAGCACGCCCGTGTAGCCGTAGAGCTGGTTGCGGGCGATTTCTCCGGCGGCAAAAAAGCCGACCAAGGGCACATCGCCCAGCGCGTGGCGGATGATTTGCATCTCGGCGCTGGGGCCGCCAAAGTGCGGGCCCCCTCGGCCCGTGCAGCTGACATACACCGCACCTGCAATGCGCTTGCCCGATTGCGGCGAGACCGCAGCCACGGGGTCATCGCTCAAGGCATTGATGGCCTCGATGGACAACATTTCAGGCTCCAGTTCTTCGCGGATTTCGGCACACACACGCACCAAATCGGCCCGTGCGGCCTGCACGTCACGTCGGCAAAAAGCCAGACGCATGCCGGGCTCCAGGACTTCGGCCACGGCCACGCCTTGGCGCATGGGGTCTAAGCCCACAATGTGCCGCACCCGAACATCACCGCCCAAGTTGCCGGTGCGGCCCACACCGTGACGTCCGGCAGCGCTCAAGCCCACTAAAGTACTGCGAACCACACTGATGGCCTTTTGCGGCTCGCTCAATGAGATGTCCAAATCGCTCAACATCACATCCAAGGCTGGTTGGCCGTTCAGCTTGAGCACCACATGCCGATCGGCCTCGGTGATCTCGCGTTCTGCTGAAACGGGCTGGCAACCCTGGGTGACGCGGGACAACAAGCCGACATCGGGGGCAAAGGCCACCCCGCTCAAGCCCCCCTCCAACACGCCCCCCACAGCATCGCCCTGGCCAGACTTTATGGCGACCTGAACGCTGCAAGTGCGGCTGGCAGTGACACCGCCAAACAAATACCCCTGCTGCGTGCGCTCTGCCAAATCGGCAATCATCTCGGTCAAATCGGGGGTGGACGGGTCGGCATGCACCAAGGCTGTATCGGCCCAATTGAGGGGCAAAGGCGACAGGCCCGAAAACACCCGGAACTGCTCAGGCGCCAAATCGCACAACATGACGGCCATGGCGGGCTCGTCAAAATACTCGGCGTTATTGACCGCCACGCCCAAGCCCACGGTCCCCACCCAATCGGTCACGGTGGGCATTTCTTGCCGCAAATGGTCAAGAATGGCCTGCATTTGCTCGGCATAGTGGTCGGTCACATAGAGCAAAGCCAGGCGCGGCGCACTGGCGTGGTCTGGCAGACTCATCTGGGCACGCAACTGGGCCAGCACCAAACCAGCAGCCATGGGCCACTGTGGATGGGTGGCATGACCGTAGGGAAACAGCTTCATGGTGCTCAGCGCTTTTTAGGGCTGGCGGTTTTGGAAGAAGCGCCCGCAGATTTGGCCACCGCCTTGCCGGTCGCCTTCACGGCCGCGCCGCTTTTGGGCTGGGTCTTGCTTTTGGATGGAGTCTTGACTGCGGGTTTTACAGCTGTTTTTACAGCGGACTTTCCGGCAGGCTTGGCTGGCGCTTTGGCCCCTTTTTGTGCGCTTGTTTGGGCAGCAGCCGTGGCTGCAGCCTTCATGGCCTCGCCCGCCACATCCTTCATGGCCGCAGCTGCAATGCCCTGAAACTGTTGCGTCAACGCGCCCCACCACTGCATCGGGTCCACCGCTGGCTTGTCACTGGCGGCCTTGGCATCTTGTCCTGCCCCGGCCTGAGTGGATGATTTTGTCCCTGCTTCGGCTGATGCCTCCTCGTCGTCCTCTGGCACCTCATCGGATTCAATTTCAGGCTCCGGGGCAGGTTTGGGCGAAAAGATAGACGTTTTGGGCTTTGCAGGCTCTTCAGCCGCCGCCTCTGGCGCGGCAGTTGGCGCGGGGGTTGGTGGTTTGGCGGTGAACGCCTTGGCCAAATCGGCCATGTTCACGTTCATGCTTTGCAAAGTAGACAAAGTCATCTTTTGCACCTCCATGGCCTGAATCGTCGCCTTGAGGGCGGTGGCATTTTGGTCCAACCAGAACTGCACCGCCTTGAGCTCTTGGATGCGCTTGTCGATTTCTTCGATGCTCAGCGTCGGAGCCACCCAACTGGCCATGCCCGGCACAGCGCCCGCAGCAGGAGCAGCCTGCGCCGCCGTTTTGGACAGGTTTTGCAAAAAGTCAAAACCGGGCACAAATTGGCCAAAACCGAAGGCGGATGTATCGCTCATGAGTGTCTCCTGAAGAAGTGCAAAGCTTACTCCAACAGGCTTTCAAGCTTTGCTTACAAAATCAGGACAGCGTTGGGTTAAATCAATGCGTCTTTGCGGTCGGGGCTTAACAGGGCCGGACACGGGCCCGAAGGCCATCGTTCAATGTTTATGCGCCGAGTGGTCGCTGCCAGCGTTCATGGCGGGCATGCTCTTGCGGGCAGATGCCTTGATCTCGATGTTCTGGCGCTTGCCGTCTTTGCCTTCCACCACCAAGGTCACGGGCACGGTGTCACCGTCTTTGACTTGACCTTTCAGGTCCATCAACATGACGTGGTAGCCACCGGGCTTGAGGTCGACCGCTTTGCCTGCAGGCAGGGCCAAGCTGGGCACCGCACGCATTTTCATGACGCCGCCGTCCATGGACATTTCGTGCACCTCGACCAAGCCCGCCACTGGGGATTGGGCTGAAATCAGTTTCGCGTCTTGTGCCGATTGCAGTTGCATGAAAGCCCCCGTGGCTTTTTGTTGCGCCACGGTGGCGCGCACCCAAGCGTCTTTGACGGTGACTTGGGCTTGAGCGGCAACAGCCAAAAACATCAAAACACCAGAAATAACAATTCGCTTCATTTAAAACTCCAAAAATAAAAATGCGGGGATCGCGGGAATTTGGCGGCTCGGTGTGTGCTTACCCCGTCCGCCATGGGCGTGCCAATAATTGAATGGGCTTGGACGAACTTGTCGCCTCAGGCCATCAAAATCGGCAGCAATGGTCAGAAAAAAGTGGGGGGTGCGCGGGCCTGCCAGGGCTGCCAAGTTAATCCAGCTGGGCGGGCTTGCTGCAAGGGGTGCAGTGCAAACAACAAACCCACATGAGCCCCAGCCTCTGCAGACGCCACAGGCGGTGCAGCCACAGGCAAACACAGGGGGCATTGCATGCCCGATAGGCGGCTTGAAGCGTCGTCGCCGTCGCCGTCGCCTTCGGTATTGGTCTGGACCAACTTGACACTGCCCGTGGCAGAGCAGACCAATTGCACGCCCTCGGGGTTGACCAGCGGCGAAGCCACGGCCACCCCAATGAACAACGCAAACCACACCAGCACGAAGCGGGCTAAGAGGGGAGCGTTGCGCAGGTTTTGCATGGCCGGGATTATGGCCCAAGCCAAAACCAGCCAAACCACGGGAAACCACGCGAACCCAAGGCCATCCAAGTCACCGCACACCCCAAGGTCAACTAGGTGACGCGAAAGCAATTGGGAATATATTAGTCTGGCATTTTTAAAACAAACCGGTTTTTGGAGACACCCCATGCTCACACTCTGCGGCTTTTCTGCCAGTAACTACTACAACAAAGTGAAATTCGCCTTGCTCGAAAAAGGCGTGCCCTTTCAAGAAGAGCAGGCTTGGATCGGCGAAACCGATCCCGTCGCCAGCCCTTTGGGCAAGGTGCCTTACATCAAGACCGACAAGGGATCCTTGTGCGAGTCGGGCGTGATCATGGAATACATCGAGCAGCAGTACCCACAAAACCCGCTGTTGCCTGCCGATCCGTTTGCCGCCGCCAAAGTGCGGGAATTGGTGACGTTTTTGGAGTTGCACCTCGAGTTGGTGGCCCGTAACCTGTATGCCGAGGCCTTCTTTGGCGGCAAAGTCAGTGACAGCACCAAAGAAAAAATCGGTGAGCAGTTACAAAAAAACGTGGCCGCATTTGCCCAATTTGCCCAATTCAAGCCTTTTATTGCCGGTGATCAACTGACACTGGCCGACTGCGCCGCAGTGGTGCATTTGCCCTTGGTGGCTGCAGCCACCAAGATCATTTACGGGCGCGACTTTATGGCCGACATGCCGGTGCGCGACTACCTCAAGCGCATGGGCGAGCGCCCGACCTTGCAACAAGTCAACGCCGACCGCAAAACCAACACCGAGTTGATGATGGCGCGCAACAGGGCCAAAAGCCAAGCCTGATTCGTCTGCGGGTGTCAAACTTTGGCAGAACAGCGCCGCTGAAGTGCTTTATGGCTGATATGCTTTCGGGCATGCACAGCCTTTTTCATTTTGCTTTTCACGTCACCAATCTGGACGAAGCGCGTCGCTTTTATGGCGGCGTACTGGGTTGCCAAGAGGGCCGATCCACCGACACCTGGGTGGACTTCGACTTTTTCTCGCACCAGATTTCCCTGCATTTGGGTGAACCGTTTAAAACCAGCCTGACCGGCCATGTGGGCGATCACTTGGTGCCCATGCCGCACTTTGGCCTGGTGTTGCAGCGTGATGATTGGCAAGCTTTGGCTGACAGACTGCAAGCAGCTCAAATGGCGTTTGTGGTGCCGCCCCATCTGCGCTTTGCGGGCCAACCGGGTGAGCAATGGACCATGTTTTTTGTAGACCCCTTTGGCAACCCCATTGAAGTCAAAGGCTTTACCAGCTTGGACACGGTCTACACGAGCTGAACCGGATGGAACACACTTTTGCTTCGGCCACCATCCTGCTTTTACTGATCACCGACCCTCTAGGCAACATCCCGATTTTTGTCAACAGCTTGCGGGCCGTGCCCGCCGAACGGCGTGCGCGGGTGATCTTGCGCGAAGTGCTGATCGCGTTTGGCCTGCTGCTGTCCTTCATGTTTGTGGGGCAGAGCTTTCTGAAAGCCATGAGCTTGTCTGATGTGTCTTTGCAAATTGGCGGGGCCGTGGTGCTGTTCCTGATTGCCTTGCGCATGGTCTTTCCACCCCCGGCCCAAGACACGCCCATCCCAGAAGTAGAGCCATTAATTGTGCCGCTGGCCATTCCCGCCCTGGCCGGCCCCTCTGCCATGGCAACCGTGGTGTTGTTGGTCAGCCAAGCACCCGAGCGTCGGCTGGAGTGGGTGGCCGCCCTGACGGTGACCATGGCCGTTTGCGCCGTGGTGCTTTTGCTGGCCGAGCGTTTGCAACGGGTGGTGGGCTTGCGCGTGGTCAGCGCCTTCGAGCGCTTGATGGGCCTGATTCTGGTGTCTATTTCGGTCGAAATGCTGATCCGGGGCCTGAAGTCTTTGGCCCAAAGCTGGCCCCACTAAAGCGCCACCAAGCCTTCATTTATCGCGAAGACTTTCCAGCACCACATCGGCCTTGGGTCTGGGTTTGCCAATGGGTCGGCCTGATTGTCCTTTTTGGGTTGCGGCAATGTCTTCTTCGCTGGGGTATTGGCCGAGCAACCAATAGTCGAACACACGACGGGCGATGGGGGCGGCGGCGGCGGCTCCAAAACCGGCGTTTTCAACCACCACCGCTAAAGCAATTTTGGGCGCATCGGCGGGTGCATAGGCCATATAAAGGGAATGGTCCCGCTGGTATTCGGCCAGTCTGGCGGCGTTGTATTTTTCTTTTTGGCCAATCGAGACCGCTTGCGCTGTGCCGGTTTTGCCCGCGCTTTGGTAGCCTGCCCCGGCAAACACCTGCGCCGATGTGCCCGAAGTCACCACGCCCACCAAGCCGTTGCGCACCACGGCAACGTGATCGGGTGAATAACCCAAATCCACCGGCTCGATGCTCAGGGTGGCCTCTTGTGCATGGGTCAGGGCATCTTGGGTGGCGCGCACCACACGCGGTGTAAATTTGCGCCCGCCACTGGCAATGGTGGCGGTGGCCGAGGCCAGTTGCACCATGGTGAAAGCGTTGTAGCCCTGACCAATGCCCAGCGAGATGGTCTCTCCGCCATACCATTTTTTGTGTTCGGGTTTTTTGTAATAGTTGCGCTTCCAGTCGGTGCTGGGCAACACGCCGCGCACCTCGCCCGGCAAATCAACGCCAGTGATCTGGCCAAAACCCAAGGGTTTCATAAAGTCATGAATGGTGTCGACCCCCATTTCGTTGGCCAACGAGTAGTAGTAGACATTGCTCGACAGAGAAATCGACCGCACCATGTCCACCGGGCCCAAGCCCGCGTCGCCGTGGCTTCTGAAGTTATGCCCACCATACGACCAAGAACCCGCATCGTTGATGATGGTGCTGGCACTGCGTTTGCCAGTGGTCAGTGCCCCCAAAGCCATAAAGGGTTTGTAGGTTGAGCCTGGCGGGTAGGTGCCGCGCAGGGCACGGTTCAGCAGGGGCTTGTCGGGCGACTCGTTCAGGGCCTGCCAGCTTTCAACGTCAATGCCCTCTACAAACAAATTGGGGTCAAACGTGGGCTTGCTGACAAAGGCCAAGACTTCCCCGGTCTCGGGGTCCAGCGCGACCAGTGCGCCGCGTCGGGTGCCAAACAATTCCTCCACCATTTTTTGCAACTGGATGTCGATGGACAACACCACGTTTTGCCCCGGGGTGGCCAAGCGACTGGACAAACTGCGGGTGGCCCGCCCCCCGGCGGAAGTTTCGACCCGGTTGACCCCCGTGATGCCGTGCAGTTCACGCTCGTAACGCTGCTCCACACCGAGTTTGCCAATGTATTCGGTGCCCCGGTAGTTGCCAACGTCGTCGTCTTCTTCGATGCGCTCTTTTTCTTTGGCATTGATGCGGCCGATGTAGCCCACCACATGGCTGGCCAACTCGCCGTAGGGGTACTGCCTGAACAGTCGGGCCTTGATTTCAACCCCCGGAAAGCGATAGCGCTGTGCACTGAAACGGGCCACTTCTTCGTCGCTTAAACGGGTGCGAATGGGCAGGGAATCGAAGCTTCTGGATTCTTCGCGCAAGCGTTTGAAGCGGCGTCTGTCCTTGCCTTGGATCTCCACCAGTTCACCCAAAGCGTCGATGGTAGCCTCGAGGTCGCTGACTTTGGAAGGCGTGATTTCGAGGGTGTAGGCCGAGTAGTTGCTGGCCAGCACCACCCCGTTGCGGTCCAAAATAGTGCCCCGGGGCGGGACCGTTGGCAACACCGCCGTGCGGTTGTTTTCGGCTTGCTCCAGCAAGTCGTCATGGCGCACGATTTGCAAATAAGCCAATCGGACACCCAACAGCAAAAAACACACCAGCGCCACGATCTGCACCACCACCACCCGAGCGCGAAAGCGTTGCAGATCAGCTTGGCTGTCTCGCAACTCGGCAAGTGAGGGCAACCTGAGTGACATGCTCAGAGCGGCCGAATGTTGTCAGGGTCTACCGCACGCCGCTGAGGTGCGAGCAACAAGGCCCCGATCAGTGGCCACAAGGCAGCTTGCATGAACGGCGCCAGCAATTGGCTCCAGTGGGGCCAGGCGTCTTGCACAATCAAACGGGTCACCCACTCCAGCAAGGAAGCCAGTACAAACAGGGGCACGATTTGCAGTGCTTGTTCGCGCAGGGGAAACCAAAGCAGGCGACGTTGCACGGCAATCGCCATGCTGCTCAGCACCACATAAGACAAGGCGTTTTGCCCCAGCAAAGCAGACTCGTGAACATCCAGGGCCAAGCCCAACACAAAGGGCAGCATCAAACCCACGCGCCGGGGTTGGTAGACGTTCCAGAACACCACCACAATGGCCAGCACATCGGGTATCCAGCGCCAGCCGGTCAGGCCCAACAACATGTTCAGCAACAATCCGACCAGCAAAGTCAAGGCAATGAAGCGTGGGTTGGCGGGCAACAAAAGCAAACGCCCTGCGGGCATGATCATGGTTTAGCTCCTGTTGATGGGGTGGCGGCCTCTTCGACTTTAGTGGCGGCCGTCGCCTTGCCTTTATTGGGGCGTTTGCTTGGCTCCGCTTCGGGCGCTGGGGCAGCAGGCCAATCCTTGACGGGCATGACCACCAGCAAATGTCTACCCCTGGGCATGGCCGAAGGTGTGGCGTACACGCGCGCAAAAGATGAATCCACCCGACGGTCAATCTGGCTCACGGTGCCCACATGCAGCCCTGCCGGGTAAACGCCATCGATGCCACTGGTGGTGAGCAAGTCACCTTGCTTGATGTCTGTCCCAGAGGGTACAAACTTCAACTCCAATGCGCCACCTTGCGTGAAAGGGGCACCCCCTGCAACATGGCGACTGCCGGTTCGGGCGTTCATGACAGGAATGCTTTGCTCACGGTCGGTGAGCAGGGTCACCTCACTGACCAAGGGATAGACCCGCGTAATTTGACCCACCACACCCACCGCATCGATCACGGCAGCCCCTTGCACGATGCCCGCCATGAGGCCCCGGTCCACCACCACGCGATCGGTGTACGGGTCGGCCGTGTCGTAAAGCACCTCAACAGCTTGAGAGGGGCCCATGATTTGGGCGCGCAAATCGAGCAACTGACGCAATTGGGCATTTTCTTGGGCGAGTTGCTCCACCTGTTGCAAACGCTGGGCTTGCGCGATGGATCGGGTCTGGAAACTTCGTGCGGCATCTTGCGCGGCTTCCAGGTTGCCAAAGTATTGCCCCATTGCGGTGACTGCATGACCGGGTTGCAAAGACAGCCATTGCAAGGGCGCCAGCACCACGGCGATGCCCGAGCGAAGGGGTTGAGAAATCTTGAGTCGATGGTCCGACGCCATCAGCAAAACCGATAAAAGCGACAAAAGCACCAACTTGGAGGTCGCAGACAAGCCCTGCCGAAAAATCGGTGGGGCACTGCGTTCAAAGGTATCCAGAGCCATGATGGAGTTGCACCGGATTCAGATACGTTTGTTGGAAGGCTTGAAACCTGGCCGAAAAAGCGCCAGGTGCCGGATTTATTCGCTGGTAAAAATGCTGCCCAATTGGTCCATGCGCTCAAGCGCCATGCCGCACCCACGGGCCACGCAGGTCAGGGGATCTTCGGCCACCAACACGGGCAAACCGGTTTCTTCGGCCAGCAAGCGGTCCAGGTCGCGCAGCAAAGCGCCGCCGCCGGTCAGCATCATGCCGCGCTCGGCAATGTCGGCACCCAACTCGGGGGGGGTGTGCTCCAAAGCGGTTTTGACAGCCGAAACAATCTGGTTGAGCGGGTCGGTCAGGGCTTCAAGGATTTCGTTGGAGCTGATGGTGAAGCTGCGTGGCACGCCCTCAGACAGGTTGCGGCCCTTGACTTCCATTTCTTTGACTTCGCTGCCGGGAAAGGCAGAACCGATGTTTTTCTTGATGGATTCAGCCGTGGGCTCGCCAATCAACATGCCGTAGTTGCGGCGGATGTAGCTGATGATGGCTTCGTCAAACTTGTCACCCCCCACGCGCACGCTGCCTTTGTAGACCATGCCGCCCAAAGAGATGACGCCCACTTCGGTGGTGCCGCCGCCAATGTCCACCACCATGGAGCCAGAGGCTGCCGACACCGGCAAGCCCGCACCGATGGCTGCGGCCATGGGTTCTTCGATCAAGTAGACCTCGGAGGCCCCTGCACCCAAGGCGGATTCACGAATGGCACGGCGCTCGACCTGGGTGGAACCACACGGCACGCAAATGATGATGCGGGGGCTGGGGCGGAAGGTGCTGCGGGGGTGCACCATGCGGATGAACTGCTTGAGCATTTGCTCGGTCACCGTGAAATCGGCGATCACGCCGTCTTTCATGGGGCGAATCGCCTCGATGTTGCCGGGCACTTTGCCCAACATGGCTTTGGCTTCGTGGCCCACGGCTTGCAGGGTTTTTTTGCCCTGTGGGCCGCCTTCGTGGCGAATGGCCACCACGGAAGGCTCGTCCAGAACGATGCCCTTGTCGCGCACAAAAATCAGGGTGTTGGCGGTGCCCAGGTCAATGGCCAGGTCGCTTGAAAAATAACGGCGAAAGGAAGAAAACATTAGGAGGTCCTTTGACGCTCAGCCTCAAGTCTGTTCAGGGGTGGCTTGCGGCGAGCGTGGATGTCAATTCTGGGGTGCCGTAAGGGCTGGCCCAGAAGCTGAGCCGAGCGCGACACCAAACACGGGATAATACCCGATCCCCCGGTAAAACCCGTGCTCACAAGCCCCGTTTAAGCTGGAATAACCTGTCATTTACAACTCTTTTTAACCATGTCCCTGACCCCGCAGGATATTGCCCGGATTGCGAATCTCGCACGACTGGAACTGAAGCCCGAAGAAAGTGAGCGCATGCTCACCCAAATCAACGGTTTTTTTGGAATCGTCGCAGCCATGCAGGCCGTGGACACCTCCGGCATTGAGCCCATGGCCCACCCCGTGGCCGCCATTCAAGACATCACGCTGCGCCTGCGGCCCGATGTGGTGAGCGAGCCTAACCAGCGCGATTTGAACCAGCGCAGCGCCCCAGCCGTGGAACGCGGCTTGTTTTTGGTTCCCAAAGTCATCGAGTAAGCCATGAGTGATCTGCACCTGCTCAGCGTGAAAGCGCTGGCCACCCTTCTTAAAACCAAACAAGTCAGCGCAGTTGAGGTGGCGACCCGTTTCTTGGCCCGCACCGGCGGCAACCCGCACAACGCGTTTTTGGACATCGACAGCGAAGTCACTTTGGCCCAAGCCCGTGCCTCTGACGCCAAACTGGCCGACGGCACAGCAGGCCCACTAGAAGGCGTGCCCGTGGCGCACAAAGATGTGTTTGTAACGCGCGACTTCGCCACCACAGCAGGTTCCAAAATCTTGAGCGGCTACCGCTCGCCGTTTGACGCCACCGTGGTGCAACGCTTGCGTACGGCCGGCATGGTGACGCTGGGCAAGCTCAATTGCGATGAATTCGCCATGGGTTCGGCCAACGAAAACTCGGCCTACGGCCCGGTGCAAAACCCCTGGGACACCTCGCGCGTGCCGGGCGGTTCTTCGGGCGGCAGCGCTGCTGCTGTGGCGGCGGGCTTGGCCCCGGCGGCCACCGGCACCGACACGGGCGGCTCGATTCGCCAGCCTGCCAGCTTTTGCGGCATCACGGGTATCAAACCCACTTATGGCCGGGCCTCGCGCTACGGCATGATCGCCTACGCCTCCAGCCTGGACCAAGCCGGCCCCATGGCCCGCAGCGCCGAAGACTGCGCCCTGCTGCTTTCGGCCCTGTGCGGTGCCGATGTGGACCGCGACGCCACCTCTTTAGACATGCCCACCGAAGACTTCAGCGCCAGCCTGAACCAAACGCTTGAGGGTCTGCGCATTGGCATCCCCAAAGAGTTCTTTGGTGAAGGCCTGCACCCCGACGTGCGCGCCGCAGTAGACGGCGCTTTGCGCGAGTATGAAAAGCTGGGTGCCCAACTGGTGCCCATCAGCCTGCCGCGCACCGAGTTGTCCATTCCCGTCTACTACATCATTGCCCCCGCAGAGGCCAGCTCCAACCTCAGCCGCTTCGATGGCGTGAAGTTCGGCCACCGCGCCAAGGACTACACCGACCTGGTGGACATGTACAAGAAAACCCGCGCCGAAGGCTTTGGCAACGAGGCAAAGCGCCGCATCATGACTGGGGCTTATGTGCTGAGCCACGGCTATTACGACGCCTATTACCTGCAAGCCCAAAAAATCCGCCGCATGATCGCCGACGATTTCCAAAACGCGTTCAAGCAATGCGACGTGATCGCTGGCCCAGTGGCCCCCTCGGTGGCCTGGAAATTGGGCGAAAACGCCAACGACCCGGTGGCCGACTACCTGGCCGACATCTTCACCCTGCCCGCCTCGCTGGCAGGCTTGCCCGGCATGAGCGTGCCCGCAGGTTTTGGTGCCCACAACATGCCCGTGGGCCTGCAACTGATTGGCAACTACTTCAAAGAAGCCCAACTGCTGAATGCCGCTCACCAACTGCAGCAAGCCACCGATTGGCACACGCGCACACCGAAAGGCCTCCAGTGAAGCCCGATCTTTGTGGGAGCGAGCATTGTGAGTTAGGGCTTAGTGGCACTGGGCTTAGTGGATTGAGGCTTAGTGGATTGGATCTTTGTAGGAGCGAGCCCCTGCTCGCGAATCTTAAACAGCGCCAATCCAAATATTCGGCCGCAGGGGCAGCCTCCCACGGGGACACGACTCACGCCCACATGAGGCTTTGTGGCACTGGGCTTAGTGGCACTGAGCTTAGTGGCACTGAGCTTAGTGGGCTGGATCTTTGTGGGAGCGAGCCCCTGCTCGCGAATCTTAAACAGCACCAATCCAAATATTCGGCCGCAGGGGCAGCCTCCCTTAGGTTCTGATTCAGCAAGTGAACAACATATGAGCAAACTCGTCCAAGGTTATGAAGTCGTTATCGGCTTCGAAACACACACCCAACTCTCGACCCAGAGCAAGATTTTCAGCCGCGCCTCTGTGGCTTTTGGCGCGGAACCCAACACGCAAGCCTGCGCGGTCGACATGGCCCTGCCCGGCACCTTGCCCGTGATGAACGTGGGGGCCGTGCAACGCGCCATCGAGTTCGGCTTGGCCGTCAACTCGCACATTGCCGAGCGCAGTGTTTTTGCACGCAAAAATTACTTTTACCCCGACTTGCCCAAGGGCTACCAGATCAGCCAGTTCGAGATCCCGGTGGTGCAAGGTGGCGAAGTGTCTTTCTTTTTGGAAGAAGGCAAAGAAACGGTGCGCAAAACCGTGCGCCTGGTGCGCGCCCACCTGGAAGAAGATGCGGGTAAATCGCTGCACGAGGATTCAGCACTCGGAGGTGGGGGCCAATCAGGCATCGACTTGAACCGTGCGGGCACGCCGCTGCTGGAAATCGTGACCGAACCGGACATGCGCAGCAGCGCCGAGGCCGTGGCCTACGCCAAAGAGCTGCACAAGATCGTGACCTGGATCGGCATTTGCGATGGCAACATGCAAGAGGGCAGCTTCAGGTGCGACGCCAACGTATCGGTGCGCAAACCCGGCGGCGAGCTGGGCACGCGCCGTGAGATCAAAAACCTGAACAGTTTCAAGTTCATGCAGCAGGCCATCGACTACGAGGTGCGCTGGCAGATTGACCAGATTGAAGACGGCTATGCCATCCAGCAGGCCACTGTGTTGTTTGACCCCGAAACGGGCGAAACCCGTGCCATGCGCACCAAAGAAGACGCCGCCGATTACCGCTACTTTCCCGACCCGGACCAGCCGCCCCTGGTGATTGGCCGCGACTGGGTGGAGCGCGTGCGCAGCGAAATGGCCGAACTGCCGCGTGTGATGGCCGAGCGTTTTGTGCGTGACTACACCCTGCCCGAATACGACGCCACGCAACTGACGCAAAGCAAAGCGGTAGCCGCGTACTTTGAAGCCACCGCCAAAGCCTGCGCTCAGCCCAAACTGGCCAGTAACTGGATCATGGGCGAAGTGTCACGCCGCTTAAACGCCAGCGAAATGAGCATCGAACAAGCCCCGGTCAGCGCCGCACAACTGGCCGCCCTGATTGGCCGCATCAGCGACAACACCATCAGCAACAATGCGGCGCGGCAGGTGTTTGAAGGTTTGTGGAACAAGGAAGGTGAAGTTGACGCCATCATCGAAGCCAAAGGCCTCAAGCAGATGAACGACACGGGTGAGTTAGAAAAGATCATCGACGAAGTGTTGGCCGCCAACCCCAAAAACGTCGAAGAATTCAGAGCTGGCAACGCCAAAGCCCTGAACGGTCTGGTCGGCCCCATCATGAAAGCCAGCAAGGGCAAAGCCAACCCGGGGCAGGTGAACGCACTGCTGATGAAGAAGCTGGGCTGACACCCACGCCACGCACTGACCAGGACCGGTATCCATAGCCCGCGAAGGCATGGACCCCCGATCAGGTCGGGGGTGACAAGGACTTGCGGTCGGGGGTGACAAGTCATTTGTCATACCCGGCCTGACCGGGTATCCATGAACCCGCTTTAAAACTGCGCCAAAACCATCTAAGTCGCGAGCTTCAGCTGATAACGCGTCCCTTTACCCGTTCCTGTTTGCACCAGCACCCCCATCTCGCACAGTGCCGTCAGCTCCCGGTACGCCGTGGCGCGTGACACGCGGCAGAGGTTCACGTATTTCTCAGTGCTGATGCCATTGGCAAATCCTTCAGGTCCGACGTCATAAAGTTTGTTGATCGCCTTGGTTTGCGTGGACGTGAGTTGCGGGTGTTGTTACCGCAGTTCGGCCCCAAAGCGCGTTTTTGGGATTTACGCTTCAAATGTGAAGCGTAAATGGCTTTATATGCTTCAGTCTCTATCGGTAGACTTCTCGCCGATTGCCGATACGCAACACCCGCACCAGAATTTTCTGGTCCTGGACGTCGCAGATGATGCGCCAGTCGCCGACTCGGTACTTCCAATAGCTGCCCAGGCGCTGACCCGAGAGGGCCTCACCGATGTCGCGTGGGTTGGTCAAGCTGCTGACGCGTGTGCGCAAAAAACCCACCAGCCGGATCTGGATCGGCTTGTCGAGTTTACGCAGGTCTTTGAGGGCGTCCGGGTCAAACTCAATTTGCCAGGCCAAGCTCGCGCTCCACGTCTTCCAAAGAAATGGTGTTTCGGTTCTTGCGGGCGCGGGCCTCGGCGAGGTAATAGTCTTCGAGGTCGTCGATGTGTTCGAGGATGGCTTCGCGCACCAGCGCGGTCTTGGTGAGCCCGGTCTCTTGGGCCAGTTGAGCCAAGCGGGTTTCAATGTTTTCGGGCAGGCGGATGGCAAGCATGGCTTCTTACCTTTCAATGATTGCTATACAAGTATAGCCAGTCCATCCTCTACAGCCCAATTTGACAGAGTCAGTGGGTTGAACGCCATTTCTTTACGGGTCAATATGCGACTTTGCCCAGTGTTGGCTCGTTAAATTGACAAATTCCTTCATTGTCGTAACATACAAACCTTAAATCCTAAGGGAGACTACCATGGGCATTCATACTTTTTCCAGCCGTGATTTCACGCGCGATGTGTCGGCCGCCAAGCGCGCTGCCGTCGATGGCCCCGTGTTCATTACTGACCGGGGTCGCCCTGCGTTTGCCCTGCTAAAAATCGACGACTATTACCGCATGGCCGGACAATCAACGCCGTCTTTGCTGGAGATCATGGACGGCATTCCGGGTGGTGAAGGCATCGATTTCGATCCTCCCAAGCTGGGCATTCAGATTCACGCCGCGAACTTGGACTGAAAGCGATCCATGTTCATTTTGGATACCAATGTTATTTCCGAGTTACGCCAAGGCAAACCCAACCCCTCGACGGCGGTACGCCAATGGGCTGCAGGTCAGCCTGGAAGCCAACTGTTTTTGTCCGCCATAACCTTGCTTGAGTTGGAATTGGGCATCCAAGCGCTGGAACGCAAAGCACCGCCGCAAGGCAGCGCTTTGCGCCATTGGTTGGGGGGTGTTCGCGCTGCTTTTGCGGGTCGCATCTTGCCGTTTGCAGAGAACACGGCGCCAGTATGTGCATCGCTGCACATCCCCAACCCGCGCTCTGACCGGGATGCGATGATTGCCGCCACGGCCATTGAGCACAGATTCACCGTGGTAACACGGAATATGTCGGACTTTGAGCCGACAGGTGTGGCGGTTTTGAACCCTTGGCTTATTTAGCCAAGGGCACAATTTCCTGCTCGATTTCCCCAAACAGGCTCTCGCCGTTGCGGCCTTTCATTTCGATGCGGATGGTGTCGCCAAACTTCATGAATTCGGTGCTGGGTTTGCCGTCCAAAATGGTTTCGATGGCGCGCTTTTCGGCGATGCAGCTGTAACCTTTAGGCCATTCGGGTTGGCCGTTCACCTCCACGCTTTTGTTGCTCACCGTGCCGCTGCCCACGATGGAGCCTGCCCGCACATTGCGGGTTTTGCAGATGTGGGCAATCAATTGGCCAAAGTGGAAGGTCATTTCAGGCCCTGCCTCGCACATGCCGACCTTGCGACCGTTCCAGGTGGATTGCAGCGTCAGGTGCACGCGCCCGCCTTGCCAGGCATCGCCCAGCTCGTCCGGCGTGATGGCGACAGGACTGAAAGCGGTGGCGGGTTTGCTCTGGAAGAAGCCAAAACCCTTGGCCAGTTCGTTGGGTATCAAGTTGCGCAAGCTCACGTCATTGGCCAGCATCAGCAAGCGCACGCCTTCGATGGCGTCGTCTGCCGTGGTTTGCATGGGCACATCGCCGGTAATCACGGCAATTTCGGCTTCAAAGTCGATGCCATACGCCTCGTCAGGGCAGACCACCGGGTCGCGCGGCCCTATAAAGTCGTCGCTGCCGCCCTGGTACATCAAGGGGTCGGTATAAAAACTGGCGGGCACTTCAGAGTTGCGGGCCGCACGGACCAATTCGACGTGGTTCAGATACGCTGATCCGTCGGCCCATTGGTAGGCGCGGGGCAAGGGGGCCATGCATTGCGTCGGGTCAAACGGAAACGCGTGACGGGCCTTGCCTTGGTTCAGTGTGGTGTAGAGGTCTTCTAGCTGGGGGGCCAAAAAGTTCCAGTCGTCCAGCACTTGTTGCAGTTTGCTGGCAATGCCAGTCGCATAATGTGCCGTGCTCAAATCGCGCGAAACCACCACGAGTTGTCCATCGCGTGATCCGTCTTTGTAGGTCGCCAATTTCATCTTGAATGTGTCCGTTCAGGGGGGGCTTGCGCTACAGTGTGAAGCACCAAGCAGTTACGCATTGTTAAACTCGTTTAACTAAACGAAACCAGATTCTAGGCGATATGGACACCGAAAGCACAGACTTCAGCTCAAAAGACAGTGACAAAGGGCGCGCAGGCATTCAATCGGTCGAGGTCGGTTTTACCCTGCTCGATGTGCTGGCGCAAGCCCCTGCCCCCCTGATGTTGCGAGATTTGGCGGCCTCGGCCGGCATGAGCGCCGCCAAAGCACACCGTTATTTGGTCAGTTTTCAGCGCCTCGGTTTGGTGGTGCAAGACACGACCAGCACCCGCTACGAGTTAGGCCCCGCCACGCTGCGTTTGGGGCTGGCCACTTTGTCGCGTCTAGATGCCGTCAAGATGGCGCGGGAACGCTTGCCCGCCTTGATCGACGCCACCGGTCACACGCTGGCCCTGGCCGTATGGGGCAACCGGGGCCCGACGTTGGTGCATTGGCAAGAAACGCCCCTGGCCATGCCGGTCAGCTTGCGTCTGGGCGATGTGATGCCCCTGCTTTCTTCGGCCACCGGGCGGTGTTTTGCCGCCTTTGTGAGCCACGGAGGAGCGTCAGACAAAGCCCGCCCAATGATCGAGGCCGAGTTGGCACTGGCCCGCAAACTGGGCCGCAGCGACTTGCCCAGCACCCCGGCGCAAGTGCAGGCCATGTTGACCGAAACGCGTCAACAAGGTCTGGGCCGGGTGGTGAATGTGTTGCTGCCAGGAATTTCGGGGTTTTGTGCCCCCGTTTTTGATGCCGATGGCCATTTGGCCTTGGGTGTCGTGTCGCTGGGTTCATCGGCCACGTTTGACACCTCTTGGGAGGGGGCAATTGCCCAAAGCCTGCGCCAGTTTGCCCAGCAACTCTCTGCCGATCTGGGTTGGTCAGGACATTGACAGGCCATCGAAATAAGCCCTCTCACCACAGCCTACGCACCTTAGCCTTCGCACCTCACCCTACACACCTTAGCCTACGCACCTTAGCCAACGTACTTCAGCCATCACCCATGGTTAATTAACCGTCGCTATTTTCTGAACATTTAACGGCCCCCCTTGATGCTTGAGACAACACACCGCCACCCTGTAGCCAATGCATTGGCTGGGACCATGGCTGTCTCAGGGGCTTTGCCTGCGGTGTCCGAACAGCCTTCGCGGCGGGCCATTGCCTGGCTGGCAACAGGGGTGTTGGTGCTGCATTGGGTGGTGCTTTTGGGCCTGACAGGCGGCATCGACTGGCGTCTGAAAACCGACGAAGCCATTCGGGTGGCCCCGCTCCAGACCCGATGGATTCCCCCGGCTTCGGCAACCAGCGCCGCACCCGCAAAACCCAGCCCCGAGACACCGCGTACACGCTTGGCCATAGAAACCAAAAAGCCCCCCGCACCAGAGCCTAAGCTCTTACCAGAGCCTAAGCTCTTACCAGAGCCTAAGCCCGCACCAGAGCCTAAGCCTGCACCAGAGCCTAAGCCTGCACCAGAGCCCAAGCCTGCACCTGAATCTGCACCAGAGCCGCCCCCCGCAGTGACAAGCCCCTCGGAACCCTCAACCGCCTTAAATGCAGACCGTGCAGTTGATACAGCGCGCACAGCAAGCGATGATCCGCCTTCAGAAGCCGCGACAACAGCAGCCTCCAAACCCATCCCCCCCCTTGCTCCACTTGCAACAGAACAAGCGGCTTCGCCAAGCCCAAGCGCCACAAATCCCAACAACAAC
>CAMDXR010000016.1 GCA_945877725.1 Limnohabitans sp. Rim8 | reverse complement strand
CCAGCATGATGCTGGCCGAACAATATTTTTCATGGCTCATGGCGATGGCCCGCTCTACGGCCAGTGCAGGCACGCCTTTGCCCGTGACCGTGAAATGCATATTGATATGGGTAAAAACTTTGGGGTCGACCTCGGCACGTTCGCTGGTCAGTTTGACGCTGCAACCGCGCACATCGTGGCGGCCGCGCTTAAGGATCAGCACCACGTCGTAAGCGGTGCACCCGCCAGTGCCTGCCAGCACGGTTTCCATGGGGCGGGGGGCCATGTTTTGGCCGCCGTTTTCGGGTTTGGCTGCATCGGGGGCACCGTCCATGGCAATCACATGGCCTGAGCCTGTTTCGGCCAAAAAGCCCATTCCAGAGCGCGTGCCGGCAGCGCCGGTCCATGTCACTGTGCATTCCATTTTTTTGTTCCTTTGGGGGTCGTTGTGTCTGTAGGTTGACCGTTAAACAGGTGTCGATGTTAACGAAGCCTGCTCTAGGCGCCAAAAGAGCGCCAGAAATTAATGGGCTCTGTTTTTGCGCGACCAACTGGTTTTGGAGGGCGAAATGGCAAATGCTGTGCCGATGAAAAAAGTCTGCACTAGGAACCGCCAGCAACGTACGGACAATGGGTAAATAGCCAAGTTTTTTCATTTTGATACATCTGACTTGCTGCAACGCAACAAAACATCCGTACAATTGCGAACAAGCGTGCTTTTTTGTACGCACCCTTTGTCTCCTCCACCCTCTGAAAAGGTGGATTTGCCCCAAGCCGCAAGGCTTGGGGCATTTTTTTTGGGTCAACGGCCGGGTCGTTATCATCGTGCTCATCCTTTAGATGCCGAGTTGGAACGACACTCGCCCGCCCATGACCACAAAAAACCTCAAACCAGCCGATTACCTGATCAAAATTCTGAATGCCAAGGTCTATGACGTGGCCAGGGAGTCGGCAATGGAAACCGCCCAAATTCTTTCGCGCCGCTTGGGCAATAAGGTGCTTTTAAAGCGCGAAGACCAGCAACCCGTGTTCAGCTTCAAGCTGCGTGGGGCCTACAACAAGATGGCGCACTTGACGCCAGCGCAGCTCAAAACAGGCGTGATCTGTGCCTCGGCAGGCAACCATGCGCAGGGTGTGGCGCTGAGCGCCAGCAAGTTGGGCACCCGGGCCATCATCGTCATGCCCACCACCACACCGCAGGTCAAGATCGACGCTGTGCGGGGTCTGGGAGGGGAAGTGGTGCTGTTTGGCGACAGTTATTCCGACGCCTTCAACCACGCCATGAGCTTGCAAAAGAAACAAGGCATGACCTTTGTTCACCCTTTTGACGACCCCGAAGTGATCGCGGGCCAGGGCACCATCGCGATGGAAATGTTACGCCAGCACCAAGGCCCCTTGGACGCGGTGTTTGTCGCGATTGGTGGGGGCGGCTTGATCAGTGGCGTGGCCAATTACATCAAGGCCGTGCGCCCCGACATCAAGGTGATTGGTGTGCAGATGAACGACTCCGACGCCATGATCCAGTCGGTGGCGGCCAATAAACGTGTCAATTTGGCCGATGTGGGCTTGTTCTCGGACGGCACCGCCGTGAAACTGGTGGGTGAAGAAACTTTTCGGGTCGCGCGTAATTTGGTGGACGAATACATGACCGTGGACACCGATTCGGTGTGCGCCGCCATCAAGGATGTGTTTGTGGATACACGGTCCATCGTGGAACCCGCAGGCGCATTGGCCGTGGCTGCCATCAAACAGTATGTGGCCAAGCACAAGACCAAGGGGCAGACCTATGCGGCCATCTTGTGCGGTGCCAACATGAATTTTGACCGCTTGCGTTTTGTGGCCGAACGGGCCGATGTGGGCGAAGAAAAAGAAGCCTTATTTGCCGTCACCATTCCCGAAGAGCGTGGCAGTTTCAAGCGTTTTCTGGAATTGATTGGCAGCTTGTCCGGCGGCCCGCGCAATGTGACCGAGTTCAACTACCGCATGAGCGATTCGGACCAGGCCCATGTGTTTTTGGGTTTGAGCACGCACGGCAAGGGCGAAAGCAGCAAAATCACGGCGCAATTTAACAAGCACAAATTCACGGCCCTCGACCTGACCCACGACGAACTGGCAAAAGAACACATTCGCCACATGGTGGGCGGTCATTCAGCGCTGTCGCAAGACGAGCGTTTGTTGCGCTTCGAGTTTCCGGAGCGGCCAGGGGCTTTGCTGAAGTTCTTGAGCCTGATGCGACCCGGCTGGAATATCAGCCTGTTCCACTACCGCAACCAAGGCGCCGATTACGGCCGCATTTTGGTGGGCCTGCAAGTGCCCCCCAAAGACGACAAAGCGTTTGCCAAGTTCCTGCAAGCGCTGGGTTATCCGTATGCAGAAGAAACGAATAACCCGGTGTATCGGCTGTTTTTGCGAGGTTGAATCACCAAGCAGAAGGGGTAAAACTCCTGCTTAGTTGTACTGGACCAGAGCCCTGATTTTAAAAAAATGGGCTCTGCGAAGATCAACGTGCAGAAGTCTCAATCAGATAATCTTGCGATTTCCACGATCCATCCCAGGTCCGCAACGAGAAAGAGAGCGTTCGGGACAAATTCGATGTTGGCGTTGATGTGCCAGTAACAGTTGTAATGGGCTCACCAGTCACATTGTCCCTAAGTTCTGACCATTGCATGGGCAAAGAAACACCATCCTGGTCCAGTTGTGGTGCCAAAGTGCCATAACTCAGACCACGAGCGACCGCATCGCTTGGGGTGGCTCGGGGGTAATGCGCCCTTTGTAAATTGGTATTAATAGATGTGACCTCTAGAGCGTTCATCTGATGCCCCGTCCAACTGATGTCAAGAGTTGTCTGATTGGGGCCTGGTCGCAAGGCTTCAAACGGACTGGTACCAGTTAAATTTTGTATGTTGGTTTCCGCAACAGTGTTCAGATTGACCCACGACATGGCATGCACATCGCTGAGGGATGGCATGGAGGTGTTCAGTCGTTTGGTGTAAACATAAACAGGCACAGTGCTTCCCGTGTAATAAAGGCTGAATTGATATTCAGTGCCTTGAGTCATCAAATTACCGCCTAAAGTGGCCGCCGAAGGTGAAGCTCCTAAGGACAAACCGGTGGGCGAATAGCCATATGCCGGCACCGTGTTGGGAAGTGATGGATAACGAAGTTCACTGACTTTGGTTGTTGATGTAATGGTGTTAGGACTCAACCAAGGCGACTGCCCGACCCAAACAAGTGGGCAAGATGCTGGAACGGCTGAACCCGTTACTGTAGGCTGGAAGTTGCAACGTTTAAGTTGGTTTTCTGGCCGCCCATCGGGAAGAGTGCCCTCCGAGTTGCTGAAGTCGAAGTCACTTTGTCCCTTTTGCAAGGGCGGTATAAAAATTAAACCAGCAGACGGCAAACCAGGCCCTTCAACTTTAACAGCCATCAATTTGCGGTTGTCAGGCAAGACCACACCGGGCCCATCGGCACGAATAATCGGTAAAAAACCCAACCGGTACATGATCTTGACCTCATTAAGGTTTCGATCTGCTGTTGTCAACTTGATTGGAATGGTGGTGTATTTTCTTGCCCCCACCATCAAGTTGATATCGACCGGCTGCCGGTTTCCGAGGTTGTACCACCCCGAGGTTTCACTGGACAACAGGCTGCTATCTTGTGTGGCATAAACGCCCCAGCTGCTCATGCGGTTGTAGCGATCCATAAATTTGAAAAGCAATTTTGCCGCTGGCTGACCATTCTTAGCCACAAAGTAGTCGGTCACCTTCACTTCTGTAATGCGTGCGGTTTTGGACATTGACCCGTCAGAAAGCAACCAATAAAAGTGCTGCCCGGCGCTGTAGCCATTGTGCAAATAATCTTGGGTTGGCGATCCTGCCAAGCCTTTGCAAAGGTCGTTAATGTCCGTAACTTGAGGAATATCAGGATTACTCAGATCGGAAGACTTCACTCTGTTTGTAACAGTCAGGTTAAAACATTTACCAAAATCGGCAATGAATTTAGTCGTGAAATTATTCAGCCCGGGAGGCGTCGCAGCGAAGTAATAAAGACCCATTGCGCTGCTGGGTACCGTACCAGCCGTGGTGCCCGTTGGAAGTGCACAACTGTTGGTTGCAGTTGCATCCCAAGCCACCACTTTGGTGGAACCACTGTAATTTGTGGGTTTGGTAGCGATTGAGTAATTAACGCTGGCATTGGCAGCCACATAAACAGGCGTAGAAATGGCCAACGGTGCAATCGAAGTGGGTGAGGTCGGTGTACCGCTGCCTACAGTCAACGTACTGGGCGCGTTCGAACTCACCAACTGCAAGCAATTGCCCAACGAAGAGGTGGCTTTGTAAATTTGGCTGGCCGAGGTGTATTCCTTGGTGAAAACCCCGGCAGTCAAGTTGTAAAAATCAGTTTTACCGGCGAGCACGCCGACCACGCCGCCAGATGGATCCACCCATTTCTGCAAATTCGCAGCCACATATTTGTTTGTCTTGTAAAACGCATTCATGTTTCTCGCCACTTGGGAGAAATTCACGGTTGAACTGGCGCGGGCTATCTGGGTTTTGAGCTCAGCGCTGTTAAGAATGCCGTCATTTGCCAAGTCTTCTTCAAAAGCATTGAGGAATTCAGTGACACCAGCCCCCTCGTCACCTATTTGCATCACCAACGAAGATATGGCAAGAAGCAATTGATCGGCAGCACTCGGAGATGTCAACACGCCTGCGTTGGCAATGTTCTTGAAATTCATGTCAGCAAAACGCTTGGACTCTGCGCCTAATGCATTGGCTGGCACATTGAAAGCAGCCAAGACCTCGCCCTCGGCTTTTTCGATGATGGAAGTCAAATCCAACGAAGTTAAATTACAAACATCAGTTGTCGTGGTAGTTGGTAAGCAATTTGTCCTGTCTCTTGCTAGTTTCAGAATGCGGGCACGCGATAAATCGGTCAGTATGTTGACATTCAAGCTGGTTTTACTGATGTCAATGATGCCCCGCAATGCAATCGGGCTAGACGAACGGGTTCCGGTAATTTCGTCGTAGTAAAAGCCCTCGACTGAAGCTTGTACCAAGTTTTCGTTCGACAAGAAAACCAAGGCATCGGTTTTGAAAACGCCGGAGTTGTCCGTTTCAAGCGTAAATGATTTACCTGTTTGGGATAAAACGGGGACTTTAGACAGAGTGCGCTTAATTACGGTAGTTGAAGCATCAACTTGGTAAACAAATGTTGAAGGCGTCAATATATTCAAAGTGACTGTAGATCCGGCAATAAAAGGTCCTTTTTGCCCCGAACCTGAAGCCACAACCATTTCGCCACTGCTCAACACCGTTAGACCCTCCGGGCCCCCACCTGATCCACACGCCGCCAATGCCATGGCAACTATGGGCGTCAAAGCCCGTTGGAACATTTGCTTAAACATTTCAGACTCCTCAATGACAAAATGAATACCCATTTTGCCCTTAAAAAATCATTTATGTTGATTTTGAATTTTTTTGTGTTTTTGTTGATTTCAGACCGATGAGCACTTTTAATTTTTATGGGATGTTTGATGGCAACTCCAGCCATAATTCTTTCCCATTAGAAATCAGTTTTGCCGTTCGAGGGGTCAATGCCTGCAACGACATTCCTTCATGCACGGGTTGTCCTACCCTGTAGGGTTTAGGCGCTTCGCCGTCCACGGCAATCAAAGCGCTGCCTCGGCCTGAAGCGCTGGCAATCACGCCCAACAACTGGTATCGATTGGATTGGACGATGCTCACTTCAGGACCAGCGGCCATGCCACCGAATCCACGCAACAATTGAGCAGAAACATCGGCAGTCGCCTCAGAGTTAACGGATGGGTTGTTTTGCGCAATGTTGTAGGACTGAAGGGACTTGGCTTGCGGAAATTGCAAGACCCAATACGCCACACTGGCAACCGAGATCAACCAAATCAGAGCAGTGACCGTGTTTGGCAACCTGGATTTGGCTACAGAATGGAATGGGCTGGATAAGGACATGTGCGCATTATAATTTATGCCATGAAAACCAAAGTCATCAATCAATTCAAGCGGCAACGTGGCTTCACCTTGATCGAACTCATGGTCGTTTTGGCCATTATTGGCGTACTTGCGGCGCTGATTGTTCCCAATGTGTTGGGCCGAGCTGATGATGCCCGGATTACCGCTGCGCGAACCGATGTAGGGAACCTGATGCAGGCCCTGAAGTTGTACAAACTGGACAACCAGCGCTACCCCTCTGGCGAGCAAGGACTGAACGCGCTGTCGCTCAAACCCACCACAGAGCCCGTGCCCGGCAACTGGAAACCATATCTGGACAAATTGCCCAACGATCCATGGGGTCGCCCCTACCAGTACATGAACCCTGGCATCAAGGGTGAGGTCGATGTGCTGTCCTTTGGCGCTGACGGTCAAGCCGGCGGTGAGGGCAACAATGCAGACATCGGCAGCTGGCAATAAATGTAGCTCGGCGCAAGCCCGTGGCTTCACATTGCTCGAACTGCTGGTGGTGGTCGCCTTGATCGCCATTGCAACCGCTGGCGTCAGTTTTTCTCTGCGGGACAGTGCCGAAAGCGCCTTGGAGCGCGATGCCGATCGACTGGCCGCACTGCTCGAAACCGGCAGAGCCAAAGCCCGTGCCAACGGTATGGCTGTGGTCTGGAGAGCACAGGCTCAGGGCTTCGTTTTTGAAGGTTTGCCGCCCCCCGGCTTGCCGCAAAACTGGTTGACGGCCACCACACGGGTTGCGCCGGGTACAGCCATGACACTGGGACCTGAGCCTTTAATCGAACCTCAAGCCCTGGCCTTGTCAAATGGTCAATCGCCGGGCAAGACTTTGTGGGTGGTCACCGATGGCCTTAAACCCTTTAAGGTGCAGCGTTCGCCAGAACCTGGTGCGCCATGAACAAGCCAAGCTGCGGCAGCCCCCATTCGATGCCCAAAAAGCAACTCGGCTTCACCTTGATCGAGGTGCTGGTGGCTTTGGGCATTGTGGCCGTGGCCTTGTTGGCAGGCTTGAAAGCCACAGGCTCACTGAGTCGCAATGCTGAGCGCCAGACACTGAGTATGTTGGGCCAAATTTGTGCAGAAAACGAGCTCATCGCTTTGCGTTTGCGCAGGCAATTGCCAGACACCGGCAACAACAGCATTGAATGCACCCAAGTTGGCAAAGTGCTGCTGGTGGAGCTTTCTGTCAGGCCCACGCCCAACCCTAATTTCAGACGGGTAGATGCGCGGGTCATGAATGAAGGCGAGTATGTGCTCCAGTTGTCCACCGTGATGGGGCGTTACTGATATGCAGATTCGCCGTCAAGGTCCTGTGCGGGGCTTTACCCTGATCGAGGTGCTGGTCGCCATCAGCGTGATGGCGTTGATGGCGCTCATGGCCTGGCGTGGTCTGGACGGCATGCTGCGAACACAAAGCAGTTTGCAGCTGCGCTCAGACGAAATCCGCACCTTGCAGGCCGGTTTGGCGCAATGGCAAACAGACCACGATCAATTGATTGAAATACCCGGCACACCCAGTTGGGCCTGGGACGGTAAGGTACTGCTTTTGACCCGCAAGGCGGCAGACGCACCGCCTTCCAACACAGGCGCCCCGGTCTCGCCTAACTTAAGGGTGGTGGCCTGGACTTGGCGCAGCGATCCCGGACGTCCGGGTGGGGGCAACTGGCAGCGCTGGCAATCCGGTCCCCTGACACGGCTCAAAGATTGGCAAACAGCCTGGGAACTTGGCCGCCAGTGGAGCCAGACACCGAATGAGGCCACACGAGCCGGTCAGGTACAGATTCACGCCTTGGCGGGTTGGCAATTGTTTGTGCACCGTGGCGGCAGTTGGGCCAACCCTTTGTCCAGTGACGTGGTAACACCGGGTTCCAATACACCCGCAGCTGCCAACAACACCAACGGCAGCACGCCCGATGGCATCCGCTTGGTACTGACCTTGCCACCGGGCCCCATGGGCACGGGCACACTGAGCCTGGACTGGATACATCCCGCCTTGTCAGGAGCGCCATCATGAGGCCGCACGCATTTCTGGCGCATGCGCGTCGCCAACAAGGCGCGGCTTTGATCACGGCCATGCTGACGGTGGCCCTGGTGACCACACTGGCCAGTGCCGCTCTGTGGCAGCAGTGGCGACAGGTCGAAATCGAGAGCGCCGAAAGGGGACGCAGCCAAACCGCATGGATGATGACGGGGGCTTTGGACTGGACGCGCTTGATCTTGCGCGAAGACGCCATTTCTGCACAAGGTGCTGCCATGGACCACTTGGGCGAGCCCTGGGCTTTGCCCGTGCAAGAGTCCAAGTTGTCGACCTTTTTATCGCAAGACCAGCAGTGGCGCGAAGGCGATGCCGAAGTCTTTTTGTCGGGGTATATCACCGATGTGCAATCGCGCATGAACGTGATGAACCTGCTCAAGGATGGACGTGTCTCCACCAGGGCGCTGGCGCAATTTTCTGCTTTGTTTGAACGGCTTGATGTCCCCCTGGAAGAGTTGCAAAACTTGGCGCAGCAACTCGAAGCCTCGGTTTATGCCATTGCCAACGGCGGCAGCAATGCGCCTGGCGGCTTACGCTCCAACCCTGCCTTGCTGCCCCAAAGAACAGAACAACTTGTCTGGCTGGGTTTGAGCCCCAAAAGCCTGGCTGTTTTGCAGGACTTCATCACCATCTTGCCGGAAACTACACCCCTCAATCTGAACACGGCATCTGCTGAGGTTTTGTCGGCCAGTTTGCCGGGCTTGGACATGGTCTCAGCGCGCCAGGCCATCGACAATCGCCAACGCAGTCCCTGGAGCAGTCTGGATGCTGCCAGAAAATCATTAGGCGATCCGGGCCGCCAACTGAGTGACAGTGAACACAGCATCAAGAGCCGCTACTTTGAAGTGAACGGGCGGATGCGGATTGACAATGTGGTGCAACAGGAGCGAACCCTCGTGCAGCGCGATGGCAGTCAGGTTCGCATGTTGTGGCGTGTCAAAAATCCGCCCCAGCTCTTAAACACAACTCTAAAATGAACCGCTCATGCGCACCTTGATCATTCAATTGCCACTGGGCTTGCCCGGTCCCACCATGACGTATTCGCATGTGGTGGTTCAGGCTGCCCCGGGCTCCAAACCCACGCCCGTGCAATGGTCAACTGCCAACTTGCTTCCTGCATCGAACCGACAGACCGAAACCGTGGCGTTGTTGCCTGCAGCAGCGCTGTCATGGCACCAAATTGATCTTCCCCCTGGACTGCACAAGCAACCGGCCCGGCTTCAAGCCGCTTTGCAAGGTTTGCTGGAAGATCGTTTGCTGGACGATCCAGTCCAATTGCACATGGCCCTCCAGCCCGATTGGAAAACCAAGTCAAAACCTTGGGTGGCAGTGTGTGACCGAGCCTGGCTCATTGCCCATCTGCAGGCTTTGGAAAAAGCGGGCTTAACGGTACACCGCATCGTGCCGGAACTCCCCCTGACCGAGGGGCCATTGAAATTGATGGCCTTGGGGGATGCCGACACCGGTTGGTTGTGGATGAACCACCCTGAACGCGGCATCTGGGGTCAACCGTTGCACGGCTTGCACCCTCAGAGCTTGACCCTGGGGCTTTCGGCCGACGAACTGACCCAGGCAGAGATTCAGGCCGAGCCAGGCTTGGTGGCAAAAACCTCCGAACTTCTGGGCCAAACAGCGCAACTCATGACGCCGGGCCAACACTGGCAGTCAGCCATTGCCTCCGATTGGGATTTGGCCCAATTTGACTTGCGGGCCAATAACAGAACACGTCAATTCAAAACCTGGCAACGCGGTGCCAACACCCTGTGGCACAGCCCGGCCTGGCGCCCTGCTCGCTGGGGCTTATACCTGTTGGTGATCAGTCATTTGGTGGGGTTCAATGTTTGGGCTTGGAAGACGCGGGCCGACTGGCAAACCCAGCAACAAAGTTGGAACCAAATGTTGCGCGAGAACTTCCCACAAATTCAGGTCGTGGTGGATGCGCCCGTCCAGATGGCGCGGGAGCTGGAACGCTTGAGCCAGGCCTCGGGTCAACTCACACCCGGCGATCTCGAGTCAATGATGGCCCAGCTCGGCCGGGCCATGCCTGCCGGTTTAAATGCGCCAAGACAATGGAGCTACCAACCGGGGCAACTGCGGTTGCAAGATTTCAAGCCAGGCGCAGAGGAACAACAGCGCATGCAACAAACATTGGCAACCCATGGTTACCTGCTGAGGGCCGAGGGTGACTCATGGATCATGTCAATCACCACAAAACCAGGAGGGCAACCATGAGCGAAACCTCTAAATGGCAACAGGCCCTGGCCGGCTTGAGTCTCGCTTGGGAACAACGCAACCCGCGAGAAAAAATGCTCTTGATGACAGGCTCGGCACTTGTGGGCTTGGCAGCTTTATGGAGCGTGGGATTGTCACCGGCCATTCAAACCTGGCGTGAAGCCCCCGCTCGCCAAGCCAAGTTGGATGCCCAAAGCCAAAAAATGCTTCAGCTGACAGCGCAAGTTCAAGGCCTGAAAAATACCAAAACCATTACGCGAAGTGACGCCGTCCAATGGTTGGAAAAAAGTTTGGCCGAACTCGGTCCGAATGCCAAAATCAGTGTCGAAGGAGATCGTGCAACTTTGCGCCTCGTCGCTGCAACGCCACAAGCCTTGTCCAACTGGATCGGCATGGCGCGTGAACTGGCGATGAGCTTGCCCGTGCAGGCCCAACTCAAGCAAACCGCTTCGCCACCTGACACCCCCTCGGGTTCAGCAGCTTCCTCAAGGCAGAACCAAGCCAGACTCGCCATGGGGCAGCCGCAAAACCCAATGAATCAACCTGGCCCCATGGGTCAACCCGGGCCAATGGGTCAACCTGGCCCTATGGGCCAACCCGGGCCAATGGGTCAACCCGGTCCTATGGGTCAACCCGGCATCATGGGCCAACCCGATCCCTCGGGCCAACTCGGTCCCATGGGCCAACCCCGCCCTTCGGCCCAGCCCAACTTCATGGTTCAACCCGGCGCGATAGGTCAACTCAATCAATACAACGCGCCCCCAGCCTCTGTTCAGGGCAGGGGAACAAGTAAAAGCGACATTTTTTGGAGCGGCACGCTGGTGCTGCGCCTGCCATGATGGAAAAAAACGCCCTCTCGGCGCGTCCAACGCCAAGCCAGATAAAAAATTCTCGCTTGCGTTCAGGACATGCCGAGGTGCGTCCGACATGGTCGCATGCCGTTTGGGGCGGCTTGCTTGGGCTGTGCCTGACCTTGTTGATCTGGGCGCCGGCCCAATGGATGGCTTGGGCGGTTTCAAAAGTCAGCCAAGGCCAGGTGCAATGGCTCAACCCACGGGGCACCTTGTGGTCAGGTTCTGCCCAAATGGTGCTCAGTGGCGGCGCTGGCAGTCTTCAGCCTCAAGGACTGCCTGGGCGTTTGCAATGGACGCTCTTTCCCAATGGGGCAGGCTTACGGCTGGGTTTGATGGCCGACTGTTGCATGAGAGAACGCATCGATTTGGACTTGCAACTGGGCATTGCGACTTTCAAGGTTCAAAGCACAGACCATGTTTCTCAATGGCCCGCTGCGCTCTTGACCGGCTTGGGAGCCCCATGGAACACCTTGAAACCTGAGGGGCAGCTGCAATTGCGCACCGAAGCACTGCAATTGCAGTGGGTGCAAGGGCGCATGCAAATGCGCGGTCTGGCAGAGCTGCAAATCAAAAATATTTCTTCAGCACTGAGCACCACCAAACCCATTGGCAGCTATCAGGTCGCGTTGCGTGCCCCACCCGAAGACACGGCGCTACCCAAGCTCACATTGACCACCTTGCAAGGACCCTTGCTTTTAAGCGGCAATGGCCAGTGGGTTGGCTCACGTTTGCGCTTTACAGGTGAAGCCAGTGCCGAAGAGGGGCACGAACGATCCCTGAACAATTTACTGAACATCCTGGGGCGCAGGCAAGGCTCGCGCAGCCTGCTCACCCTGGGTTAAAAATGACCCCAAAGTTAATGACGTCTACACCATGAACTACCCTACTTTATTCCCGGTTTTACCTGCTGCCAAATCACGCGCACACCGTTGGCAACTTGTTGCTGTGGCCTTGGCCTGTCTGACCCTGTCAAACACTCAAACCTGGGCGCAAAACAATCCGATTGCCAATCCACCCGCACTCAGTGCGCGAAATAAGGAGCCTGTGACGCTCAATTTTGTGAACGCAGAAATTGAAGCCGTGGCCCGTACTTTGGCCACTTTGTCCGGTTTCAATGTGGTGGTGGATCCCAGGGTCAAGGGGTCGATTTCACTGACCAGCAACCAACCTGTGTCGCCAGCCCAAGCAGTGCGCATGTTTGCGGTTCAACTGCGGACTCAGGGGTTTGCCGTGATCGAGTCTTCCGGGCTTTTCACTGTACTGCCCGAAGCCGAAGCCAAAATACAAAGCACCACCGTCTCTGCGGGGGCTGTGCCCGCCAGCAGCGGCCAAATTGTGACGCAAATTTTCCGGTTGAACCATGAGAATGCGAACAACCTGGTGCCAGTTTTGCGTCCGCTCATCACACCCAACAACACCATCACCGTCAACCCGGGAACCAACACGCTGGTGATCACCGATTACACGGACAACCTGCAGCGCTTGGGGCGCATCATTTCAGCACTCGATGTGTCCAATGCCACCGGCGTAGAGGTCATTCGCCTCAAGCATGGCATTGCAGGCGACCTGTCTGTCATGGTGCAGCGCCTCATCGACTCGGGGGCTTCAGCCGGTGCACCCACACCTCAAGGCTCGCTTGACTCTTCTTTCAAAACCACGGTTGTGCCTGAAGTCCGCACCAATTCCCTGATCGTTCGCGCGGCCAACCCGGCTCGCATGGCCCTGACGCGCACCCTGATTGAGCAACTCGACCAACCCAATGCCACGGGGGCCAATGCGGCCAGTGGCAACATCCATGTGGTGTACCTGAAGAACGCAGATGCGACCAAACTTGCCGTCACCTTGCGTGCCGCCATTTCGTCGCAAGGCAGCCAGGCATCCGCAGGATCGTTCAGTTCATCCGGCCCCGGGGGTAACCCTGCCGGTCCGGGGGGCCCCGGTGGCGCATCAGGTGCAAGCAGTGCGGGCTCACAACCCTCCACCGGAGGGCAAATTCAAGCCGACCCTTCCACCAATGCACTGATCATTACCGCCCCAGAGCCGCAATACCGACAACTGCTGTCGGTCATCAACATGTTGGACCAACGCCGTGCGCAGGTCTTTGTGGAAAGCCTGATCGCCGAAGTCAGTGCTGACAAAGCCGCCGAGTTTGGTGTGCAGTGGATGAGCGGTACCGGCACCAATGGCAGCACCGTGGGAATTTTGGGCACCAACTTCAAGGTAGGTGGCACCAATTTATTAGATTTAGCGGCCGGTGCTGCCACCGGTAAAGTCGTTGCCTCAACAGGCCTGAATCTGGCACTGGGACAACAGCGTAATGGGGCGCTGGCCTTGGGTGCGTTGGCGCGTTTTCTGCAATCCAATGGCGATGCCAACGTGCTGTCGACACCCAATTTGCTGACGCTGGACAACGAGGAGGCCAAAATCGTTATTGGCCAAAACGTGCCCTTTGTGACTGGTCAATACACCGCCAACAACAGCAACAGCGGTGCGGTCAACCCCTTCCAGACCATTGAACGAAAAGACGTCGGCTTGACGCTGAAGGTCAAACCCCAGATCAGCGAAAACGGCACGGTGAAAATGCAAATTTTCCAAGAAGTCAGCAGCATTGACAGCAAAAGTTCATCCTCAGCAGGTCTGATCACCAACAAGCGATCCATAGAAACCAACGTCTTGGTCGAAGACGGCTCCATCGTGGTGTTAGGTGGTCTGCTGCAAGACGACACCACCAACAGCCAAGAAAAGGTGCCGGGTTTGGGTGATTTGCCCCTTTTTGGCAACCTCTTCAAATCTGAAGCACGCAGCCGCAAAAAAACCAACCTGATGGTGTTTTTGCGGCCGGTGGTGGTACGCGATGGTGCAGCCACCGATGCCTTGTCGTTAGACCGCTACGAACAAATGCGTCAAAACCAACAAGGATTTCAGCCCGCGGCCACATCAACTTTGCCCTTGGGTGGCTCTGCTGTCATACCGGCTTTACCCGCTGGCCGTGGTGTGGTCTCAACACCCATCAAAAACGGCAAACCCTGATTCCGACAGGCCTGACCCATGCGTTACCCCCTGCCCTACCCCTTTGCCCGAACCCACCGCCTGCTGCTGGAAGACGATGGTCAAAGCCTGAATCTGAGCTGGTGCAAAGAAAGTGACCGCTCGGCCCTGTCTGAAGTCACGCGCAAATTTGCGCAGCAAAATCTTCAGCTGCACCTCAGCCTCGACACGGATTTGGCACACCGCATCAACCAGGCCTATTCGGGCGGACAAGCCCACAGCTCTTCGACCGCCGCAGCGGTGGTCAACGAGGTGGAGTCCGAGGCCGATCTGTCCCGCATGATGCAAGAACTGCCCGCCGTAGAAGACTTGCTGGAAGCCAGCGACGATGCGCCCATCATTCGCATGCTCAACGCTTTGTTGACCCAAGCTGCCCGCGATGGTGCCAGCGACATCCACATTGAGCCCTATGAACGCCATTCAAGTGTGCGTTTCCGCATTGATGGCACGCTGCGCGAGGTGGTACAACCCAACCGGGCGCTGCATGCCGCATTGATTTCGCGCCTGAAAATCATGGCCGAACTCGACATTGCCGAAAAAAGACTACCGCAAGATGGCCGCATCAGCCTGCGTCTGGGCACGCGTGCAGTGGATGTGCGGGTCTCAACCCTGCCCAGCGCCCATGGTGAACGCGCCGTGCTTCGTTTGCTTGACAAAAGCGAAGCCCGCCTGACCTTGGAAGCCGTCGGGATGCAAGGCCGAGTTTTGCAGCAAGTGGATCAGTTGATCAGCCAACCCCACGGGATATTACTGGTCACCGGGCCAACAGGTTCCGGTAAAACCACCAGCCTTTATGCGGCACTGCAACGACTGGACGCCACTCGCAACAACATCATGACGGTCGAAGACCCGATTGAATACGAATTGCCCGGCGTCGGCCAAACCCAGGTCAATGCCAAGATTGACCTGACATTTGCCAAAGCCCTTCGGGCCATCTTGCGACAAGACCCTGATGTCATCATGATTGGTGAAATTCGCGATTTTGAAACGGCACAAATCGCCATTCAAGCCTCGCTGACGGGCCACTTGGTACTGGCCACACTGCACACCAATGATGCCGTCAGCGCAGTGACGCGCCTGACCGACATGGGCGTTGAGCCATTTTTGTTGAGCTCTTCTTTGCTCGGCGTTCTGGCACAACGGCTGGTGCGCAAGAGTTGCACAGCCTGCCAAGGCGTAGGATGTGATGCTTGTGGGCACACCGGTTATTCAGGTCGGACCGGTATTTTTGAATTGCTGGTGGCCAGCGACGAAATTCGGGGTCAGATTCACAATCACGCTGCCGAATCCGAGCTGCGTGCCACCGCTCTGCAACAAGGCATGGTGATGATGCGTGAGGACGGACAACGCCTGGTGGATTCGGGCGTCACCCGTTCCGAAGAGCTGCTGCGGGTCACGCGGGATTAAGCCCCCACAGTGACATCGCCGCATCATCACAGAACGAAGCCATGACCTCGCGTGCAAACCCACTCAACATGCTGGCTTCGCCGATGCCGAAGTTGTCTTGTCGTTCACGTATTGCATTCAAAAAAAATCTCTTCGGACGGATGGTTCAGAGCAGCCGGGCGTTCGGTTGCAATGCAGGCCTAGGGAGCTGGGGCGTACAGATTACCTACCGTCAACGCTGGTCCCCACAATGGGCATTTTTTACCCAACTCAGCACCAGCCGCCTGCTTGAACCTTCCCAAGCAGTGAGCTCATCGCACAGCTGGGGTGGACAGCTGGGTCTTATTTACTTCAGTCACTGAAACCTTCCATGCCCGCATACCGTTTTGAAGCCCTCCAAACCGATGGTGTCAGTCGCAAAGGCGTGCTCGAGGCCGACAGCCTGAAGTCCGCACGAACCCAACTGCGATCACAGTCTCTGGTGCCCTTGCTGGTAGAGGCCATCGCCTCTGGTTCAGCAGAAGGCTCTGACAAGTTGCTGCCCTGGTGGCAGCGCCCCATAGGCAATACCCGCGCCTTCAGCACCAGCGAGCGCGCCGTCTGGACCCGCCAATTGGCCGGTCTGGTAGGCAGTGGCTTGCCCATAGAGCGCGCACTGACGGCCTTGGCTGAGGAATCCGAGCACGAGAAACAACGCCATCTCATGGCCGCCATTAGGTCAGAGGTCAACTCGGGCAGCAGTTTGGGGCGCGCGCTGGCCTTGCACCCCAGAGAGTTTCCCGCCATTGACCGCGCGGTCATCGCCGCAGGTGAAGAAAGTGGTCACCTGGGGGCCGTTTTAGGGCAACTGGCCAATGACCTAGAAGACCAGCAGGTGCTGCGTTCCAAACTGTTGTCGGCCTCGCTTTACCCAGCCATCGTGAGCCTCGTGGCTCTGGCCATTGTGATTTTTTTGGTCACCTCGGTAGTGCCGCAGGTGGCAGGTGTATTTGCCGGGACCAAACGCCAATTGCCCATGCTCACAGTTGCCATGCTGGGCATCAGTGATTTTGTGCGTCACTGGGGTTGGTTGATACTTTTGCTGGGCACAGGGGGCTTGGTCGCCTTCAGGTTGGCCTTGCGGCAAAACGCTTTTCGTTTGCGTTTTGATGCGGCTTGGCTGCGGCTGCCCATGATCGGCCGTTTGGCCCGGGGCTATAACAGCGCCCGTTTTGCTTCCACACTGGCCATGCTCACGGCAGCGGGTGTTCCCATTCTCAAGGCATTGCAAGCTGCCGCCGACACCCTGTCCAACCAAGCCCTTCGGGCCGATGCCCTAGAGGCTTTGGTGCGAGTGCGCGAAGGTGCGCCGCTGGGCAGTGCACTGGCTCAAAACGCCCGATTTCCGGGCCTTTTGTCCATGTTTGCCCGCTTAGGCGAGCAAACCGGGCAACTGCCCGTCATGCTGCAACGCGCAGCCCAACAGCTTTCCTCTGAAGTACAAAGACGCGCCATGGCCTTGGCCACCGTCCTGGAACCCTTGCTGATTGTGGGCATGGGCGGTATGGTCATGTTGATTGTGCTGGCCGTGTTGATGCCCATCATGGAGTTGAACCAGTGGATCAAGTAAGCTCCCAAAGAACACCCGCAAAAGCATAGCAGCGAACCTTGTATCGTTACTGAAACAGAAAGCAGCGCAACCATGCCAGTCACTCTCGAAGGCCAATTGGTGGTGGCCATTTCATCCCGGGCCTTGTTTGATTTTGAAGAAGAAAACCGGTTGTTCGAGCAAGGCGACGATCGGGCTTACATGAAGCTGCAACTCGAACGCCTCGAAGAACCCGCCAAACCCGGTGTGGCCTTTTCCTTGGTGCGCAAGTTGCTGGCTTTTAACGACGCCGATGCGCAGCGGGTGGAGGTGGTCATCCTGTCGCGCAACGACCCGGTCTCGGGCATGCGGGTATTTCGCTCGGCCCAGCATTACGGTTTGCCTATCCAGCGGGGCAGTTTCACCCGGGGGCAACCCCCGTGGCGTTACCTGAAGCCCCTGAATGCCAACCTCTTTTTATCCACCCATTTGTCCGATGTTCGGGCGGCGCTGGGGGCGGGCGTACCCGCCGCGCAGGTGTACCCGCATTCGGCTCTGGCCTCTGAGGCACATCCTCACGAGGTCCGTATTGCTTTTGACGGCGATGCAGTGCTGTTTTCGGACGAAGCCGAACGGGTTTTTCAGGCAGAAGGTTTGTCGGCTTTTCAGGCACACGAACGTGATAAAGCCACACAACCTTTGCTGGCAGGCCCCTTCAAGCCCTTGCTGTCTGCCTTGCAACGCCTGCAACAAGAAGGCACGCCAGCCATGCGCATACGCACCGCCTTGGTCACCGCCCGCAGCGCGCCCGCGCACGAACGGGCCATTCGCACCCTGATGGACTGGAACATCGAGGTGGATGAAGCCATGTTTTTGGGTGGCTTACCCAAAGGTGAATTTTTGCGTGAGTTCGAGCCCGACTTTTTCTTTGACGACCAAACCGGCCACATCGAATCGGCCTCGCGCCATGTGCCCTCAGGTCATGTGGCCTCTGGGGTATCGAACCCGGATTGAATGATCTGACTAGGGATGGCTTAGCGGCTTTGCGGCTTACTGGGCCAAAGTCAGGGCCAGCGCTGCCCCCCAATGCACAGGGTTTACCTTTTCTCAGAGTAAGGCATCACCTCTTTGGCGTCTATCCGGTAACTGGCCACGCCCATGTGCGAGTCCGTTTTGGTGGCACTTAAAGCACCCGAAACCCACACCGTGTCCATGAGTCGAAAACGCTTGACGGGTTTGTTCAAAAGCACATGCACGATCTGGTTGGCCGGGGGCGGTGGCGTGTGCACACAGGCCCCAAAGTAAGGCACCAACAGAAATTCTTTCACCCCACCAGGCAATTCTTCAAGAGGCACCAAATAACCGGGCAGCCGAACGGACTGGCCCAGAATCAAGGGGTTAATGGGCGCGTTGTCCCACATTTTTCGCATTTTTTTGAGCGCTTCATCGGCTTTGGGATCGTTGTCTTTCAAGCTCTCCAAATTAAGGGCCTTGAGGTCCTTAAAAGGGTCCCAACCCGCTGGAATCAACTGATCCCAACCGATGGTTCGCACAGGACCAGGCACTACGGCACCTTCAGATGTCGGGCCAGAAGAAAGCGAGGGCTGCACTTGTGGGACCGAATCTCTTAAGGTATCGCGCACACTTTGCGCCATCGACTGCGCCATGGGTAGCACGAGCAAAAGTCCACAAACGCCAACTACCAAACCCCGAAATTTCCCTGTTTTTTTCATCTTCTCTCCCTTTTCTTCTGCCCATCAAAGGCGTGGCGACAAACCATCGGCCAAGGACAAGCGATAAGCCCGCCAGGCAGGCCCCAGACTGGCCAACAAGCCCGCCAACCACACCGCCCCCAATAAGGCCCATTGCGTGGGCAGGGGCATCCCCAATTGCAAACGAATGCCCAAGGCACTTTGTAGCCAGGGTGTCGCCAGCCACATCCCCGCTTGTGCCAGCACCACACCCAAGCCGATTCCGGCCGTTGTGACCCACAAGCCCTCCAGAGTCAACAGGGTCAGGACATGGCGCGGTGCAGCCCCGACCGCTCTCAATACCGCCAATTCGCGGCGTCGCTCGTTCAAACCCGCCAAAACCACCGCCATGAGCGAGACCACGCTCACCAAAGCCACCAGCGCCGATACCGCCAGCAAAGCGCTTTCGCCAATCCCCAACACCGACCAAAGCTCCCCCAAGGCCACACCGGGCAGCACCCCCATCAAGGCCTCGGCTTCGTAAAGATTGACAAAACGCTGCACATTGAACACCGCCGCACGGCTTTTGAGGCCCACCAAGGCGGCGGTCACTTCTTCGGGTTCTAAATTGAATTTGCGCGCCTGATCGGCCGGAATCTGCCCCCCCGGCAAGGGCGTGCCACCCGTCCAATCGAGGTGCAATGCCTCCAATGCTTGCAGGCTCACATGCACCGTGCGGTCAACCGGGGTGCCTGTTGGCGCCAAAATGCCGACCACCTTGAACGGCTTGTCAGAGTGTTCGTCCTGGGCTTCGCTCAACTCACCCGAATGATCGTGATCATGATCGTGCATCCCATGGGCCAGGGTGATGCTTTGTCCTATGCCGTAACCCAACTTTCGGGCCACCTCGGAGCCAATCACTGTCTCGAACAAACCATCCAGGGTGCCCGCAAAAGGGCTGCCTTGCTGCAACACCAGCGCCTGTTTGTCGCCGTAGGCAAAGTGCTGAAAATACGAGGTCGTGGTACCCAACACCGGAAAACCCCGGTGCGAGTCCCCCAGGCTCAAGGGCACCACCCAAGCTACCGAGCGGTGTTGGGCTACAGCGCGCACACTGTCCATCGACAGGGTTTGGGGTTGATTTCCGATATGGAAGACCGAAAAAAGCATCAGCTGCACCGAACTGCTGCGGGCCCCCACAATCAAGTCGACGCCACTGACCGATTGCGAAAAACTGCTGCGAATATCGCTCCGCAAACGTTCCAGGGTCCACAGCAAGGCCGTGGCCAGCGCCAGCGAAACCACCACCCAAACCAAGGTACTGCGTCGGTTCCAGGCACTTGACCTGGCCATGCCCAGCAAGCTGTTCATGCGGCCATCCCCAGCTTTTGTAATTCGGGCAATGACCATTGCAAATCAAACCGCTCCGCCTGAGTTGCATCATGGCTGACGCATACCAAGGTGCTGCCTGCGTCGCGCGTGGCCTGCAGCAAAAGGTCCATGAAATCGTGGCGCAGGGCGGCATCCAGTGCCGAAGTCGGCTCGTCGGCCAAAATCAATTCGGGCTGACCAATCAAGGCGCGGGCAGCGGCCACACGTTGCTGTTGTCCCACCGAAAGCGCATCGGCCCTGCGCCCCCACAACTCGGCGGACAAACCCATGCGCTGAAGCCAGCTTTGGGCCGACTGCTCAGGTCCGGCAAACGGGCCTTGACTAGAACGCCGACGGCGCAATGCTGAAAACCGGCAAGGCAGGGTCACGTTGTCCAGCACACTTAAGTAAGGGAGCAAGTTGAACTGCTGAAAAATCACCCCCACATGGTCGGCTCTGAAGGCATCACGTTGCCCCGCGCCAAGTGCAGCCCAGTCTTGGCCCAGCAATGAAACACGCCCTGTGCGTGGAGACAAGACACCCGCCAGCAGTCCCAGCAAGGTGCTTTTGCCACAGCCACTTGGACCGTGCAAAAAAACAGTCTGCCCCGCGTCAAGGTGCAAGGGCCCCAGCGCCAGCGTGTCGGGCCCACCTGAAGTCCAGGCGAAGTGCAAAGGCTCAATGTCGATCACGGGTACTCCCTCTGTTCAGGCGGCAATATACCCGCTCATTCCGATACTGCGATCTTTCTCCTGCTTTCCCTGCGGGCAATCCAGACCGTGGCCCACAAAATCACCATCGAGCCCACCCAAGTGGACTGGCTGGGCACGTCGCTAAAGACCAGCCAACCCAGCAAAGACGCCCAAACCAAATCAAGAAAACGCATCGACTGCGTCCCCGAAATGTCGGCCAGAGCAAACGCTCGCGTGAGGCAATAGTGCGCCAAAGTGCCCAATACCCCCGTGGCCACAAAACCCAACCACTGGATGGGCGTGGGCATTTGCCAATGAGGCAAGGCCATGGGCAGGCTGAACACGGTGACCGTCAGGGCTTGCCACATCACAATGACCGCGGGCTTTTCATATCGGGTCAGGGCTTTGGTGATCAAAAAGGAAGCAGCGAACACCGGTGAAGACGCCAGCATGACTAAGTTGTACCAACCGCCTTCTCCAGACATTTTGGGTAAAACCACCACCAAAACCCCGGCGAACCCGATGAGGGCAGCGATCCACCGGTCTTTGCGCATGGGTTCACCCAGAAACCA
>CAMDXR010000015.1 GCA_945877725.1 Limnohabitans sp. Rim8 | reverse complement strand
GGTATTTTGGTGACCACATAGTCGATGCTGGGCTCAAAGCTGGCCGGGGTCGCGCCACCCGTGATGTCATTTCGCAACTCATCAAGGGTGTAGCCCACTGCCAATTTGGCGGCAACTTTGGCAATCGGAAATCCTGTTGCCTTGGAGGCCAAGGCCGAAGAACGGGAGACCCGGGGGTTCATCTCGATCACCACCATGCGCCCATCTTTGGGGTTGATGGAAAACTGGACATTCGATCCGCCCGTGTCCACACCGATTTCACGCAAAACAGCCAAGGAGGCATTGCGCAAAATCTGGTATTCCTTGTCGGTCAGGGTTTGAGCAGGTGCCACAGTGATCGAGTCACCGGTGTGCACCCCCATGGGATCTAGGTTTTCAATCGAGCAAACGATGATGCAGTTGTCCGCTTTGTCGCGCACCACTTCCATTTCGTATTCTTTCCAGCCCAGCAAGGATTCTTCAATCAACAGCTCGGTGGTCGGGGATGCTTCAAGGCCGCGTTTGCAAATAACTTCAAATTCTTCAGGGTTGTAAGCAATCCCTCCACCAGTGCCACCCAAGGTAAAGCTGGGCCGAATAACAGTGGGAAACCCCAGGGTCTTTTGCACATCCCAGGCTTCTTCCATGCTGTGTGCAATGCCCGAACGCGCAGAACCCAGACCAATCTTGGTCATGGCATCTTTGAACTTGAGGCGGTCTTCGGCCTTGTCAATGGCTTCGGGGGTCGCCCCGATCAATTCCACTTTGTACTTGTCCAGCACGCCGTTGTGCCACAAGTCCAGGGCGCAATTCAGCGCCGTTTGGCCACCCATGGTGGGCAAAATGGCGTCAGGGCGCTCTTTGGCGATGATTTTTTCAACGGTTTGCCAAGTGATGGGCTCAATGTAGGTCACATCGGCCGTATCCGGGTCGGTCATGATCGTCGCAGGGTTGCTGTTGATCAAAATGACCTTGTAACCCTCTTCACGCAGTGCTTTGCAAGCCTGTACGCCGGAATAGTCGAACTCGCATGCCTGACCAATGATGATCGGGCCCGCCCCAATGATGAGAATACTTTTTAAGTCGTTGCGCTTTGGCATGTTATTTCGCCTCCATCAAGTGGATGAAGCGGTCAAATAGGTAAGCAATATCGTGGGGGCCTGGCGACGCTTCAGGATGCCCTTGGAAGCAAAACGCAGGCTTGTCCGTCCGCGACAGCCCTTGCAAGGTGCCGTCGAACAAAGACACATGGGTGGCACGCAGGTTGGCAGGTAATGTTTTTTCGTCCACGGCAAAGCCATGGTTCTGACTGGTGATGGAGACGCGGCCGGTGTCCAGGTCTTTCACTGGGTGGTTGGCACCGTGGTGACCAAACTTCATTTTGAAAGTTTTTGCACCACTGGCCAAAGCCATGATCTGATGCCCCAAACAAATACCGAAAGTTGGGATACCGGTTTCGATCAGCTCGGCAGCTGCGGCAATGGCGTAATCGCAAGGTTCCGGATCGCCGGGTCCATTGGACAAAAAGATACCGTCAGGCTTGTGCTGGAGAACTTCCGAAGCAGGCGTCTTGGCGGGCACCACAGTGACACGGCACCCGCGTTCGGCCAGCATGCGCAAGATGTTTTTCTTGACGCCATAGTCATAAGCCACCACATGGAATTTTGGGGATTCCTGCTGACCGTAACCCGTGCCCAAACGCCATTCGGTTTGAGTCCACTCGTAAGGCTGGGTCACCGTGACCTTTTGCGCCAGATCCAGCCCCGACATGCTTGGTGCGGAGCGTGCCGCAGCAAGTGCTTGGTTGATCAATTCTTGATTGACTTGCTGGCCCTGGGCTAAGCCCAAGACAGCGCCATTTTGAGCGCCTTTGGAGCGCAGAATTCGGGTCAATTGCCGTGTATCAATGTTGGCAATGGCGACAGTACCTGCATCTGCCAGATAAGAAGCGAGCGTTCGGTTTGAGCGGAAGTTGCTTGCAATTAAAGGCAAGTCTTTGATGATCAGGCCTGCAGCATGGACTTTGTCGGCTTCGATGTCTTCCACACTTACACCATAGTTACCAATGTGCGGATACGTCAGGGTGACAATCTGCTGACAATAACTGGGGTCAGTGAGGATTTCTTGGTAACCGGTGAGCGCGGTGTTGAACACCACTTCGCCAACGGTGATGCCAGGGGCTCCAATCGAGTTGCCGATAAAGACCGTGCCGTCTGCAAGCGCCAAAATGGCGGGCGGGAAGGTTCCCTGAAGAGACAAAAGCACTGGGTTCTCCGGAATAGTTCGGGTACGCCTCAGCACTCACCAGAGATTTGATCTCTTTTTGGCTGCTTGTTCGAGGATTGGGCCTGAGATGGACTGTGGCGTACAGGTTGATGCGGGAAAGCCTCTCATTATAGCTGAGTACCGCCTGAAAACCCTGACCGATTTGCGCCAAGCATGCCGTTTTAAGGGGGGCAAAAAATCAAAAAAGAGTGGTAGCGCTGGCATGCAAACAGATGGCAGCGGCGGTCCCCACGTTCAAGGATTCTTCCCCTCCGGGCTGGGAAATTCTGACTCGGTGGCTCGCCAATTTCATCAGGGAATCACTGACCCCCTGCCCTTCATGCCCGAAAACCCAGGCACAAAGCCGTGGCAAATCACCATTTTTCTGTAACTCGTGCAAAAAAGGCCCCTCATGCGAACTGGTTGTCAACACGGGGATTCGCAAAGTTGCCACATCGGCCTCACTGACCGATTCGACCAGATGCAAGCCAAAATGTGCGCCCATACCGGCTCTCAGCACCTTGGGCGACCAAAGTGCCGCCGTACCTTTGATGGCCAAAACCTGTCGGAATCCAAAAGCAGAGGCACAACGCAAAATAGTGCCCACGTTACCGGCATCCTGTAAACGGTCCAAAACCACGGTCATAGCGTCTGGCAAAACACTCTTTTCAGTTGTCCACGGCATCACAAAACCCATTCGAGCAGGCGACTCCAAGCCACTCAAGCTTGCAAATAATGCATCGGGCAGGACAAATAAGGGGGCTGTCGAACTCTCCCATCGAGGTCCTTGTTCCTCAAAAAAAGTCTCGCACATCACGATCTGTAAAGCTTGCATGCCGCGCTCGACTGCCGCACGGCACAGGTGATCGCCTTCCAGCCAAAATTGACCAACTTTCCGATAAGCCGTGGTCTCTTGGGCCAAACGTCGCCAAGTTTTAAGCTGCGGGTTATCGCGTGAGGTGATCAATTTCATCGCACGCTCCTGGCCACCGGGGCAAAAGTCAGCCTGTGGCAATCGGCCGGGCCATGGGCCTCCAATGCGGCTAAATGCTGTGCCGTGCCATAACCTTTGTGTTGGTCAAACCCATACAGAGGGTAGCGCTCGTGCATCACTTGACACAAACGGTCACGGTGAACCTTGGCCAAAATGGAGGCGGCGGAGATGGCGGGTATCAGCGCATCCCCTTGCACCACAGCTTCGGCCCGAATGGCCAATTGGGGCAAACGATTGCCATCCACCAAGACCATTTGAGGTTTGAGCCTCAGGCCTTCAACAGCACGCCGCATGGCCAACAGGGTGGCCTGCAAAATGTTGAGCTGATCGATTTCTTGCACATTGGCTTCGGCGATCGAAAAACACAATGACCTGGCTCTGATTTCGTCAAACAAACGCTCTCTGCGTTTGGCAGAAAGCTTTTTTGAATCGTTCAATCCTGAGATGGGTTGCAAATCATCCAAGATGACAGCTGCCGCCACCACCGGCCCAGCCAATGGGCCGCGCCCGGCCTCGTCCACCCCCGCGACCAGGCCGACGATGTCCCAGTTCAGGGATTTTTGATCACCGAGAAAGGACTTTTTGGATCGCATAAGTTGCCACCTTGGGCATATCTTGGCGCAATTGGAGGTGCAAATCAGCAAAGCGCTGCTGAATTTTAGCCACTGCCGAAGGATCATCCAACCACTTCAATACAGCATCCGCCAGCAATTGGGGCTGCACTTGCTCTTGTAAAAATTCGGGCACCAACGACTCGTTACACAGAATATTGGGCAAACCGACCCAGGGAAGCAAGCGCTTTCGGTTGGCGATTTGCCAAGAAAGCCATTGCATTTTGTAGGCAATCACCATCGGGCGTTTGTGCAGCGCGGTTTCTAGCGTCGCCGTGCCACTGGCCACCAAAGCCACATCACAGGCCGCCTGAACTTCATGCGAACGCCCCAAGACCACATGAACAACTTGCGCCAGCCCAAGGCTGGCAATGGTTGCCTCAATCATCGGCTTCAAAAGGGCGTGGGTTGGCAAAACAAACTGCAACCCTGGTCTTTGCTGGCGCATTAGTTTCGCGGCCTGAAGAAACGGCAACGCCAAAGCCTTCACCTCGGACAGCCGACTGCCTGGGAGTAAGGCCACAAGGCTGGCATCTGAAGACAGGCCCAAGGATTCTCGGGCACCCTTTCGGTCGGGCAGCATGGGAATCACATCGGCCACAGGATGGCCCACGAAGGTTCCCTCGATGCCGTGCTGCTCAAGCAAAGCAGGCTCAAAAGGATAAATACATAAAACATGGTCCACACTGTCGCGAATTTTCGCCACACGCTCCGGACGCCATGCCCAAATAGAAGGACAAACCAACTGCACGGTCGGTACGCCTTTTTGACGCAATAAGCGCTCCACGGGCAAATTGAAATCTGAAGCATCCACCCCCACAAACAGGTCAGGCGGTGAGTGCAACAATTGCTGAATCAGGGTCTGCCTGATGCCATTGATGTGTCGATACCGCCACAACGCCTCCACCAGCCCCCGGACGGACAGTTCATCGCAAGACCAGCCAGACACAAAACCTTGCGCATCCATTTGCGGGCCCCCAATGCCCGATGCATCGAGCTGGGGCCAGTGGGCTTGCATACCTTGGAGCAACAAGCCGGCCAACATGTCGCCCGAGCGCTCGGCTGCGACCATGCACAGTTTCAAGCCTTGAGAGGCCTCAACCGGGTTAAGCGATGGATCGCCTGACCTTGTCAGCATGCCTTAAGGGCTTGACGAATCACGCCGCAAATCTCATCCACAGCACTGTCGCTCAGCTCTGGATAGATGGGCAACGACAGGCAGCGCTCGGAAACCGACTCGGTAACAGGAAAACTGGAACCGGCAGCAATAGAAGCAAATACTTTTTGCTGGTGCAAGGGGACCGGGTAATAAATAGCGCTGGCAATCTTTTGCTCGGTTAAAGCTTGCTGAATGGCAGCACGCTGATTCGTCAGCAAGGTGTACTGGTGATAAACGTGCAGGCCGACGCCGTCCTCAAGAGGCGTCAACAAATCAAGCCCCGCCAAACCAGCGTTGTAACGATGAGCCACTCGGCGCCGCTGTTGGTTGTAGTGATCAATCATCGGCATCTTGGCGCATAACACCACCGCTTGGAGTTCATCCAAACGGCTGTTGTAGCCAATGATGTCGTGGTAGTAGCGCACCTTGCTGCCGTGGTTGCGCAGCATGCGCAATTTTTCGGCCATGTCGTCAGACTGCGTGGTGACCATGCCACCATCGCCATAACACCCCAAGTTTTTACTCGGGAAGAAACTGAACGCCGCTACATCACCTATCGCACCCGTTTTACGGCCACCAATATCTGCGCCAAAAGACTGGGCGCAATCCTCTACCAACTGAAGTCCATGCGCTTCGGCCAATGCCATCAGCGGCAACAAATCCGCTGGCTGGCCAAACAAATGAACCGGCAGCAGCGCCTTGGTTTTGTCTGTGATGGCTTTGCGGGTTTGATCGACGTCGAGATTGAAGCTGCGGGGATCAATGTCCACAAACACCGCTTTGGCGCCGACATAAGCAATGGCCTCTGCCGTGGCAATGAAAGTAAAGGGCGAGGTGATGACTTCATCACCGGGGCCGATATCGGCTGCCAACAAGGCCAAGTGCAAAGCGTCCGTGCCGTTGGCACAAGTGATGGCATGCTTGACCCCCAGGTAATCTGCAGCTTGCTTTTCAAATGCCTGAACATTCGGGCCAAGAATAAACTGCGCCGCATTCAGGGCACTCAGAAATGCGGGTTCCAGTTGGGGCTGGAGATCGCGGTATTGCGCGACCAGATCGACCATGGGAATACGCATGACGTACCTTTCAACGTTTCAATTTTTTAACAAATCAAGAAATCAGCCGCGTGGCTTCGGTGATGCGCTGCACGGCTTCCAAAGCCCGGCGTCCGGATTCACCGCTCACTTTGGGTGGACGTTGATGGCGAATGCTGTCCACAAAATCAACGATCTCAGCAAATAAGGGGTCCGCCTCACCAAACGACTGTTCTTGACGGGTAATGGCCTGCTCCGGATCGGCCATCGGGTCGGTTGCGCCCCGGTAGGTGGTCAAGGTGCGGGACTGGAAATCGAGCGAATGGCAAGCTTGCGCTTGAAATACACGCATCTTTCTCTCGCTCTTGGCACTGACACGGCTGGCCGTGACGTTGGCCACACAACCGTTGGCGAAACGAATTCGGGCGTTGGCGATGTCAATATCGTTCGTCAGCACCCGCGCACCCGAGCAATCCACACTTTCAAGCTCGCTGTCAACCAAGGACAAGATCAGATCAACATCATGAATCATCAAGTCCAGTAAAACGCTCACATCGGTGGCCCTGGGCTTGAAAGGTGCCAGTCTGGAACTGTCAATGAATCGGGGATCGGACAGCAAGGGCTCCAAGGCCAACGCGGCCGGGTTGAAGCGCTCCAAGTGGCCCACAGCCAAAACGCATTGGTTTTCTTTTGCAAGGCGGATCAGTTCATCGGCTTGCTCCAGCGTGGTGGTCATGGGTTTTTCGACCAACACATGGACCCCTGCACGCAAAAACTCGGCACAAACCTCGTAATGCCCTTGGGTGGGCACAACGATGCTGACGGCATCTACCTTGCCGAGTAATTCTCGGTAATCGGTCAAGGCAGCGCAGTTCAAAGGTGCAGCGACTTCAGCGGCCTGTTCTTGGCGACTGTCCACCACAGCGACAAGTTCGCATTCGGCGATCTTGGCGTATTTTTGAGCATGGAATTTACCCAGATAACCAACGCCTACAACGGCGCAACGCAACAGGGCCACGGGGCCCTCCTTTCATGCAGGGACGAGGAAAAAATTCCCCAGCCCACTCAATTTTCAATCAACCGATCGACGACGCGAACGAACAATACCCACCTTGGGTGAAACCGCTGCCAAGAAGTCGAGCATCATGGCCGCATCCTCTTGAGACTCCGGCTTATCTTGGGCAATTTGCAAGATCCGCTCTTTGGACGCCTCAAAAGTCAAATTCTCACGGTACAAAGCCTTGTGCATGGCGCGCACAGTGGCGATTCTGGCCGCAGAAAAACCACGACGGCGCAAGCCCTCGGCATTCACAGTGCGCGCGGAAGCAGGTTGCCCCTGACAGGTGACATAGGGCGGCAAATCGGCAAAAAGCAGGGTGCACATGGCCGTAAAACTGTGCGCACCCAAACGAAGAAACTGGCGTACGACAGTGAAGCCACCCAAAATGACCCAATCCCCAACATGAACATGGCCTGCCAGTTGGGAGTTGTTGGCGAAAATGGTGTGGCTGCCAATTTGGCAGTCGTGCGCCAAATGCACATAGGCCATGAACAAATTGTCATTTCCCACCCGGGTCACCCCGCCCCCATTGACGGTTCCCGCATTGAAGGTACAAAACTCCCGAATGGTGTTGCCGTCACCAATGACCAGCCGAGTGGCTTCACCGGCATACTTTTTGTCTTGGGGTGCAGCACCCAAAGATGTGTAACTGTGAATGTGGTTGTTGAGCCCAATAGTGGTGTGCCCCTCGAGGGTGCAATGCGAACCCACAGTGGAGCCAGCGCCAATCGACACATGCGGGCCGATGATGGTGTAAGGGCCAACGGTTACAGACGGGTCCAGCACAGCAGCCGGATCGACCAAAGCAGTGGAATGAATAGTCGCCATAGGTCCTCAGGCAATTTTGCGCATGGTGCACATCAGTTCGGCCTCGCAGGCCAACTCGGTACCCACTTTGGCTTGGGCTTTGAACTTGAAAATACCAGCCTTCATGCGGTCAAGCTGGACCTCCAGAATCAACTGATCTCCAGGCTCCACGGGTCGCTTGAAGCGGGCACCATCAATGCCAGCAAAGTAATAAACCGTGTTCTCATCGGGAGCAGCATCCAGCGTATCAAAGGACAACAGTGCCGCTGCTTGCGCCAGTGCCTCGAGCATCAACACCCCCGGCATGACCGGCCGGTGCGGGAAATGGCCCATAAAAAAGGGTTCATTGATGGTCACATTCTTCAATGCTTTGATGCGGACGCCCTTTTCCAGCTCCAACACGCGGTCTACCAGTAGAAAAGGATACCGATGCGGCAACTGCTTGAGAATTTTATGAATGTCCATCATGGTCGTTTTCCTGGATTTTTTTAATATTTGATTCGAGAAATTTGATTCGCTCGCGCAATTTGGACAATTGTTTGAGGCTTGCGGCGTTTTTTTCCCAATTGGCATTGCTGTCCAAGGGGAACATGCCGGTGTACTGACCGGGCTGAAGAATGGAGCGTGTGACCACGGAGGCTGCGGAAATGTGAACATGGTCAGCCAGCGTCAAATGACCCAGCACCACGGCCCCCCCCCCGATCGTGCAATGCGCACCGATTTTTGCACTGCCCGCCACACCGACGCAACCGGCCATGGCCGTATGCGCGCCAACGTGAACGTTGTGCCCAATTTGAATCAGATTGTCGAGCTTGACGCCATTTTCTAGCACCGTATCGTCCAATGCACCCCGGTCAATGCAGGTATTGGCACCGATTTCCACATCGTCCCCAATGCGAACAGCCCCCAGTTGTTCAATTTTTTCCCATTGACCCTGATGAGGTGCGAAACCGAACCCATCGGCACCAATCACCACACCCGAGTGAATCAAACAACGTGCGCCGATTTTGCAATCTTCGCCCACAGTGATTCGCGATTTAAGAACCGTACCCGCCCCAACCATGGCGCCCCGCTCCACCACACACAGTGGGCCAATGACCGCGTCATCGGCAACATGCGCACCAGAATCAACCACGGCACTGGGATGAATACGGGGATTGGAATTCGTACGGTGGCGACGCCGCCACAGTTGGGTTAGCCGCGCGAAATACAGATAGGGATCGTCGGTGATGATGGCTGAAATTCGCCCGGCAACTTGGCCCTCAAACTCCGGGCTGACGATGACACAACCCGCAAGGCTTTCCACCAAGTGGCTCTGATATCGGGCTTGGCTCAAAAAACTGATCTGGTTGGACTTGGCTGTCTGCAAGGGGGCCAAACCGGCTATTTGCAAATCGGAAGCCCCCAATAGACGGCCGCCCAGCACCTCTACAATTTCGCCAAGATTCAGTGACACAGTCTCAAACAGGCAAACTGCTGTTATTTACCAACCGAGGCATTGAGTGCCTTGATGACTTTTTCGGTAATGTCATGCTTGGGGTTGAAATAGGCTGCATCTTGCAAGATCAAGTCGTATTTCTCTGATTCAGCGACTTGCTTAACAGCACGGCCCGCTTTTTCAAACAAGGTTTGGTTTTCTTCATTCTTGCGGGCACCCAAGTCTTCTTGGAATTCACGCTGACGGCGCTTCAGGTCTCGATCAAGATCAATGAGTTGTTTTTGTTTAGCCACTCTTTGTGCTTCAGCCAGTGTGGGTGCGTCGCGCTCAAACTTTTCAGCCGATGTTTTGAACGCAGTGATGGCATCGTTCAGATCCTTTTCGCGCTTCAAAAACTCGGACTCCAATTTGGCTTGGGCTGCTTTAGCAACATTGGAGTCGCGCAGGATTCTGTCTGTGTTGACGATGCCTATTTTGAAGTCTTGAGCTTGCGCCAAAGACGTCAATGCGGAAGCGGCAACCATCAGGGCGATAAAGAGGTTCTTGCTGAGCGTGTTCATTAGAAGGAAGTTCCGATTTGGAATTGGAGTCGCTGGATTTTATCGTCTGTCTGCTTGCGAATGGGGATCGCGTATGAAAAGCGCAATGGCCCCAAAGGTGAAATCCAGCTCAGGCCGATACCTGCAGAAGCACGAAGTTCACTTAATGAGATTTTTTCAGCATCCCCGAAGGCACTACCCGCATCTGTAAACCCGAACAAACGGAGCGTTTTATCGTTACCGGCACCGGGGAAAGGCGTCACAAATTCGGCATTCAAGACCAGTTTTTTGGATCCCCCCAAATACACGGGAACGGTATCCTTACTTTTCGGTCCGAGGGTTGAGTTTTCGAAACCACGAACACTGCCTAAACCGCCTACATAGAAGTTTTTGAACAGTGGGTAATCTTGGCCCTTTAAGCCCGTGCCCCATCCCAGATCGGCATTGACAGCCAAAGTGTACTTTTTGCTTAACGGAAAGTATTGCTGGTATTGGTAATTGCTGCGGAAATACTTCACATCGCCCGCCATGCTCAAATCTGCATTCAGGCGCTGATACGTTCCTTTGGAGGGCACCAAAGCACTGTCACGGCCATCTCTTGCCCAGCCCAGGGTGAGCGGCAAAGCCGTACTGGTTTTGCCAAATTTGTCAGCGTAATCTTTGTAAGGGGTAGGCAAAGGCACACCCGTCCCCTCTTTAATTTGAGTCTGCTCGGCATTGGCTCCCACAAACACCGTATCGCTCTCGGTCACGGGCAGACCAAAACGCAGACCCATACCCGAGTTAATCAAACTGTAGGAATTGATATCGCCCAAATAAGGCCTGGTGGTTCTCTGAAACACATCGATGGTTCGGGAGATGCCTGTTTGCGTGAAGTAGGGATCGGTTGTGCTGAGCACCAAATTGCGGTTGTACTTGCTGGTATTGACTTCAACGGCAAGATAGTTGCCAGATCCAAAGGCGTTTTCCTGACGGACACCAAAGCTCAAAGTCACTTTTTCCGCGGATGAAAAGCCGGCCCCCAAAGAAATGCTTCCTGTTGGCTTTTCGGCCACCGTGAACATCAAATCGACTTGATCAGGGGTGCCGGGTATTTCAACGGTTTCCACATTCACATCGGTGAAAAAGCCCAAGCGATCCACACGGTCTCGGGACAAACGTATTTTGTCGCCGTCGTACCACGCAGCTTCAAACTGGCGAAATTCGCGACGGATCACTTCATCGCGGGTGCGGTTGTTACCCGAAATCAGTATGCGCCGGACATAAGCCCGCCGTGAGGGTTCAGCAACCAAGGCAAATTGAACCCGGTTGTTTTTCCGGTCTATTTCGGGTTTGGCCTCAACTCGGGCAAATGCAAACCCGAACTTGCCAAAGTACTCGGTGAAGGCTTTGGTGGTTTCCGCTACCGTTTCGGCGTTGTAGGGCGAACCCACACCGATCTTGACCAGTGCTTTGAATTCATTTTCCTTGTCAAGATAGTTCCCCTCCAACTTGACGCCCGACACCACAAAACGCTCACCCTCGGTGACGTTGATGGTGATCGCCATTTCCTGTTTGTCTGGCGAAATCGCGACTTGGGTTGAGTCAACCCTGAACTCCAAAAATCCACGGGCCAGATAAAAAGACCTCAAGGCTTCAATGTCGGCATTCAGCTTGGTACGGGCATAGCGGTCAGACTTGGTGTACCAACTCATCCATCCACCGGTGTCCAAATTGAATTGGTCTCGCAATTCAGACTCCGAAAAAGCCTTGTTGCCGACAATCTGGATTTGTTTGATCTTGGCCGGCCCGCCTTCCGTGATCGTAAAGGTCAGGTTCACGCGGTTGCGCTCCAGTGGGGTCGCCGTGCTGACCACTTCAGCGCCATACAGACTGCGGCTGATGTATTGGCGCTTCAGCTCTTGCTCGGCTTTGTCGGCCAAGGCCTTGTCGTAGGGTCTGCCCTCAGCCAAGCCCACATCTTTGAGCGCCTTGATCAATATATCTTTGTCAAACTCTTTCAGGCCCACGAACTCTACCGATGCAACGGAGGGCCGCTCTTCTACAACCACCACCAAAATATCGCCTTGGGTCTCAAGGCGCACATCCTTGAACAAACCCAGACTGAACAACGCCCTGATGGCTGCAGTCCCTTTTTCATCCGTATAGCGATCACCCACGCGCAATGGGATTGACGCGAACACCGTACCCGCCTCAATTCTTTGCAAACCCTCTACCCGAATGTCGCGCACGGTAAAGGGATCAATCGCCCATGAAGGCATGCACGCCATCAAGGAAGCCGCCAAAGTCAATGCGGCAGGTTGAATGCGTGAAGGGATGTCAAAAAAATTCATGGAAGAACCAGAGTGTGGTTAAAAGCGACTATTTTGCAAAAAACAGTCGCCCTCACCCATTTAAAAAAACCAGCCAATGCGCATCGCATCAAGCAGTTAAAAGCATCATTTTTACCTATCCGAAGGGCACTCACAACAGGTAAAACCAACAAGCCTAAGAATATACATCAGTGGGCATGCGAGAAAGCCGGTCCGATTGGGAGGTACTTTGCAAATCGATCAAATCAGCTAAAGCTTGCGGCCAAACTGCTAGCAACTTCCCGGCTTTTGCCGTCTAAGGCCAACAAATCTTCAAGACTTTCAGGTCGGCCGCTGACCACAGCATCCAAAGTGGCCCGGTTGAGGTGGTGAATTTGATCAAAGCGAATTTGACGATTTAGAAATGAAGCCACCGCAATTTCGTTGGCTGCGTTCAAAACCGCGCAACTGCCAGGTGGCCCCTTCAGCGTTTCCCAAGCCAATTTCAAACCAGGAAATCGCTCGGAATGCCCGGCATCGTCCATCGACTCGAAGGTCATTGCAGCCAAGGTATGAAAATCGAGTGCACCCGCACCCGATTCAATGCGCTCAGGCCAGCTCAGGCCATAGGCAATGGGCACTCGCATGTCCGGGGTGCCCAGTTGGGCCACAACCGAATGGTCTTTGTACTGAACCATGGAGTGGATAACACTTTGGGGGTGAATGACCACTTCAAGCTGTGCGGGCTCCAAACCAAACAAATAACGTGCTTCGATGACCTCGAGCGCTTTGTTCATCATCGTGGCGGAATCAACCGAAATTTTGCGGCCCATGACCCAGTTGGGGTGCGCACAGGCTTGCTCGGGCGTGACGTCTTTCAAGCTCTGGGGGTCGCGAACACGAAAGGGACCGCCAGAGGCCGTCAAAATGATTTTTTGTACACGTCGATGCCAGGTGGCAGGGTCTTCCGGCAAAGACTGGAAAATCGCAGAATGCTCACTGTCAATTGGCAACAACACAGCGCCGCCTTCGCGAACAGCCGTTAAAAATACTTCGCCGCCCACCACCAATGCCTCTTTGTTGGCCAGCAACAACTTTTTACCTGCACGCGCAGCTGCCAAACATGGCGATAAACCCGCTGCACCGACTATGGCGGCCATGACCGCGTCTACCTCTGGGGCCGAGGCCACTTCATCCAACGCAGCAGTACCCCATCGAACCTCGGTTTTTAGCCCTTCGGCTTTCAGTCTTTCCGCCAGCGCACGTCCCGCCCCCTCATGCACCATGACCGCGACCTCGGGCTTGAATTGAGCACATTGCTGCAGGATCAAATCGACCTGGGTGGACGCAGTCAATGCATACACCTCAAACCGCTCAGGATGCCGAGCCAGAACATCCAGCGTGTTTTTTCCGATGGAGCCAGTTGAGCCCAAAATGGTGATGCGTTGTTTCATTTGCATGGGATTCATTTTTATATCAAATTCCGGAAATAAGCATCATGGCCAAAGGCAGCGTGGGCAATAAGGCATCCACCCGGTCCAAAACTCCCCCATGACCGGGCAGTAAACCGGAGCTGTCCTTCATACCCGCACTGCGCTTGACCAGCGACTCCAGCAGATCCCCCACCACGCTCATGGCCGCCATGAACAACAAGGCAGGAACCACGACCCACAAGCCCTTACCCAATATCAAAGAATAAAAACTCAAATTAGACAATGCATAGTGCTGGTCCACCAGAACCCAGAGAAATGCCACCAAAAAGACCCCCAACATGCCCCCCAAAACACCCTCCCAGCTTTTGCCAGGGCTGATGCTGGCAGCCAATTTGATGGGTATCCAGCGCCCACCCAAGGCTTTACCGAAAAAATAGGCGAACACATCGGCGGCCCAGACCAACACCAGAATTGACAACAAGAAATTGACACCCCGTTGATGCGCCTGCGCCAGGGCCAGCCAAGCCAATATCAAAGCCAACAAGCCACCTGTCCAACGCCAACTTTTACGCCAAAGACCCCAACCAGGGACCCCTCGGTGAATCATCCAAGCGCCAAACAAGACCCAAAAGCTGCCCGCAGTCGGCCAAACCCAAGAAGGCGTCTCTTGAACCCAACCCCCTTGTTGGGCCAGGATGCAGCAAAGCAAGCACAGCAGAGCGCCCAACCATGAAGCCCATGCAGGCATGGCATTCAATCGCCCCCACTCCCAAGCGCCCGCCGCAATGAAAACAACTGTCAAACCCATGAAAAACAAGGGGTTCGAGGCAAACAAAGCTGGCAAAAGCAACGCCAGTAAAACCACGGCGGTGATAACTCTTTGCTTGAGCATGCTTTCTCCAGAAAAAAAGGCCGCACAGGGCGGCCATTCAGGCCGTGGGGCGCCACGGCACGGGATTCAAACTCAAACCGCCATGATCTCTTGTTCTTTGGCAGTCACCAACTGATCAATTTCAGTCATGCGTTTGTCGGTCAGTTTTTGAACATCGGTCTCAGCACGCTTCTGATCGTCCTCTGAAACCTCTTTGTCTTTCACCAGTTTTTTAACCGATTCATTCGCATCACGGCGCAAATTGCGTATGGCGATTTTGGCATTTTCACCCTCGGTGCGTGCCAATTTCGTCATTTCCTTGCGGCGCTCTTCGCTCATGGCAGGCATGGGCACACGGATTAAATCACCCATTGAAGCCGGGTTCAGACCCAATTCGCTCTCACGAATCGCTTTTTCAATCTTGGCACCCATGCCCTTTTCCCAAGGCTGGACACTGATGGTGCGCGAATCCATCAGGGACACATTGGCCACCTGAGAAAGGGGCAACATCGAGCCGTAATAATCAATCTGAATGGTGTCCAGCAAGGCGGGGTTGGCGCGACCGGTTCGAATACGGGTCAGATTGTTTTTGAAAGCAGCGATGGATTGTTCCATCTTGGTTTCGGTCGTTTTCTTGATGTCGGCAATAGTCATGATGTTCTCCTCGACAGAACGTGCTCAAGCATAAACCAGCGTACCTTCGTCTTCACCCAAAACGACGCGCTTGAAAGCGCCGTTTTTGATGATCGAAAACACCTTAATCGGCAGTTTTTGATCCCGGCACAGCGCGAAAGCTGTGGCATCCATGATGCCCAGGTTGCGGGAAATGGCTTCGTCAAAGCTGATTTCAGTGTAGCGTGTGGCCAGCGGATCCTTTTTGGGGTCGGCGGTGTAAACACCATCCACCTTGGTCGCTTTCAAAACCATTTCTGCCCCGATTTCAGCACCCCGCAAGGCGGCAGCTGTGTCGGTGGTAAAAAACGGGTTACCGGTTCCGGCTGCAAAAACCACCACTTTGCCCTCTTCAAGGTATTGCAATGCCTTCGGACGGACATAGGGTTCCACGACTTGGTCAATGCCAATCGCCGACATCACCCGAGCGGTCAAACCGGCTTTGTCCATGGCATCTGCCAAAGCCAAAGAGTTCATGACGGTGGCCAACATGCCCATGTAATCGGCTGTGGCACGGTCCATGCCAACAGCCCCGCCTGCAACTCCCCGGAAGATGTTGCCGCCCCCAATGACCACGGCGACTTGGACGCCGAGGCGGGTGACCTCGGCGATTTCTTCTGCCATGCGGACAATGGTGGCGCGGTTGATGCCAAAAGCATCGTCCCCCATCAATGCTTCGCCGGACAGCTTGAGCAAAATTCGCTTATAGGCTGGCTTGGCTGAGGACATGATGGGTTCCTTGAATATCAATGTGGACGATGAAAAGATTGCACAACGGATGCAGGGGGTCCGTCAATGGTTTAAGCGCCGCCTTGGGCAGCCGCCACTTGTGCCGCCACTTCAGCTGCAAAGTCGTCTACTTTCTTCTCGATACCTTCGCCCACCACGTACAAGGTGAAGGCCTTGACTGTGGTGCCAGCAGCCTTGAGCATTTGCTCCACGGTTTGCTTGTCGTTTTTAACGAAGGACTGGTTGAACAAAGACACTTCTTTCAAGTATTTTTGTACCGAACCTTCAATCATTTTGGTGGCAATGTCAGCGGGTTTGCCTGACTCAGCCGCCTTGGCGGTGGCCACTGAGCGCTCTTTTTCGATCAATTCAGCAGGGACTTCGGCGCTGGTCAAAGAAACCGGCTTCATGGCTGCGACGTGCATGGCGACATCTTTGGCAGCGATTTCGTCACCTTCATACTCGACCAGCACGCCAATGCGGGTACCGTGCAGGTAATTCGCGATCTTGGCAGCGCCTGCAGCACGCTTAAAGCGACGGAAGCTCATGTTTTCACCGATCTTGCCAATAAGGCCTTTGCGGACTTCTTCCAGCGTAGGACCGAAACCGTCTTGGCTGTACGGCAACTCGCCCAATGCCGCCACATCGGCTGGATTGTGCTCAGCTACCAATTTGGCGGCTGCGTTGGCCAAGGCCAGGAAACTGTCGTTTTTGGTGACAAAGTCGGTTTCGCAGTTGACTTCGATCATGGCACCCGTGGTGCCACTCACAAAACTCGTCACAACGCCTTCTGCGGTCACGCGGGATGCGGCCTTGCCTGCTTTGGTGCCCAGTTTGACACGCAACAACTCTTCGGCTTTGGCCATGTCGCCCTCGGCTTCGGTCAGTGCTTTTTTGCACTCCATCATGGGGGCATCGGTTTTTGCACGCAGTTCAGCGACCATGCTTGCGGTAATTGCAGCCATTTAATTTCTCCGTATTCAGTCTAAAAGTCAGATTAAAAAAAAGGGGCCAAGAAGCCCCTTTCATCAAGTCTTGGGGAATCAAGCCTCAGCGCTGTCCGCCTCAACGAACTCATCAGCACCTTCGGTGACGGCCTTGACAACATCATTGACCGCATTGGCGCGGCCCTCAATGATCGCGTCAGCGATGCCACGGGCATACAGTGCCACGGCCTTGGCCGAGTCATCGTTACCAGGAATGATGTAGTCGATGCCTTCTGGTGAGTGGTTGGAGTCCACAACGCCGATCAATGGAATACCCAATTTTTTGGCTTCCGAGATGGCAATTTTGTGGTAACCGACGTCGATCACAAAGATAGCGTCTGGCAAAGCAGCCATGTCCTGGATACCGCCGATGTCTTTTTCGAGCTTTTCCATCTCGCGCTTGAACATGAGCTGTTCTTTTTTGCTCAAGGTTTCCAAACCGACTTCTTGTTGAGCCTTCATGTCCTTCAGACGCTTGATGGAAGTCTTGACGGTTTTGAAGTTGGTCAACATGCCACCCAACCAGCGCTGGTCCACAAATGGAACACCTGCGCGTTGGGCTTCAGAGGCCACCATTTCGCGCGCTTGGCGCTTGGTGCCCACCATCAGGATGGTGCCGCGATTGGCAGACAACTGCTTGGCGAACTTGATGGCGTCCTGGAACATCGGAAGCGATTTTTCCAGGTTGATGATGTGAATTTTGTTGCGATGACCAAAGATGAACGGGGCCATCTTGGGGTTCCAGAAACGGGTTTGGTGGCCGAAGTGGACACCGGCTTCCAGCATTTCGCGCATGGTAACGGACATAAAAATACTCCAAAGGTTGGGTCTAAAATCCAGTCCACTCATTCCACATGCTGAAAATGCAAGTGAAACACCTTGATGGGACTGGTTTGCGGATGTGCCAAGTTGACTTGAATCACTGCATCTTGAGCAAGACACTCAAAAGACAGCAATCGAGCTGTACAAAGCCTTAGGATTATAGCATCCCGACTTAGCTATAACGAGGCCAAATTCAATGAAAGCTGACCTGATTGCCACAAGGCACGCCATTCTCGCAGGCCAGACCTCTCCGCAGGCCATTGCCGAAGCCTGCATCGACATGGCCAAGAGCACGCGCTGCCAGCATGCATTTTTAAAGCTCACCCCCGAAAATCTGATCCAAAAGGCCCAAAGTCCTCAAAACACGGCAGCCCAACCCGGCCCACTGGCCGGGCTGGCCGTATCGGTCAAGGATTTGTTCGATGTCCAAGGGCAAATCACTGCGGCAGGTTCCCTTGTTTTACAAAACCGGGCGCCTGCACTGCAAGACGCTCAGGCCATTGCAAGATTACGCGCCGCAGGCGCAGGTTTCATTGGCCGTAGCAACATGGTTGAGTTTGCTTTTTCAGGGGTCGGGATCAATCCGCACCACGGAACGCCTGCAGCCTGGGATGCCCTCACCGACACCCTCGCAGGCGGTACTTCGGGCCCCCATGTACCCGGGGGCTCCAGTTCGGGAGCCGCAGTTTCAGTGGCCACTGGCGCAGCATTCATCGGCCTTGGCTCGGATACGGGGGGTTCCATTCGCATCCCAGCGGCACTGAATGGCATTGTGGGTTTCAAAAGCACGGCCAGAAGGGTCCCCACCCGGGGAGCCCTGCCCTTGTCCACCACCTTGGACACTGTTTGCGCCATGACCCGGTCGGTCAGAGACACCGTGTTAGCACATGAAATCTTGTCAGCCAGAAAAGTGCCGCAAGCAAACAAACCTCTTTCAGCCTATCGGCTTGCGGTCACCAAAGATCTGATGCAAGACGGCATGGACAAGGGCGTAACCCTGGCCTTTGAGCGAAGCTTGACTCTTTTACGCGCAGCGGGCGTAAAAATTGACGAGATTTCGCTCAGTGAACTGAAAGAACTTGCACCGATGATGGCCACTGGGGGTTTCAGCCCTCCTGAGAGTTTTGCTTGGCACCGCGAATTGCTGGCCCACAGTGCGGACCAATATGACCCGAGGGTGGCGCACCGCATACAACGTGGGGCCCAGATGGCGGCCCACGAATACATCCAACTCCTTGAGGACCGCAAAGACTGGATTCGCCGTGTGGAAGCCAAATTGCAAACCTACGACGCGGTACTGTCTCCCACCACACCGATCACAGCCCCTCGCTTGTGTGATGTGGCCCCGGGGGCCGAGCGCGATGCTGAATTTTTCAGGGTGAATGCGCTGCTGTTGCGCAACCCGAGCACCATCAACAATCTGGATGGTTGCGCCATTTCAATACCTTGCCACGCCCCCGGCGAATTGCCCGTGGGTTTGATGCTTTGGCACGCTGCCATGCACGACGACACTCTGCTGCAATTGGCACTGCTTTTGGAACCCCTGCTGCAAAAGACTTGAGGCCATGGAAAAACTGAGCCCCTCATCGAACTGGCCCGTTTACGGGCACGAAGCGACTCGGGCCATTGAAAAAAATCTTCAAGCTCGCAGCGCCACCCCCCTCATGCAAAGCGCTGGGCTGGCAACAGCGCGCTTGGCTATGGCACTGGCCCCCCACGCCCAGCGAATATGGGTGGCGGCAGGCCCTGGAAACAACGGCGGCGATGGTCTAGAAGCCGCGCTGCATCTGCAGCGCTGGGGCAAGTCGGTCCAAGTCAGCATGATCAACGCCAAGTCAGGCCGCCCCCCAGAGGCTCAAGCGGCTTGGTTGCGGGCCCAAGCCGAGGGCATTCAACTCACCCATGAGTTGCCCACTTTGTGGCTCAACCAAATGAGCCCCTTAGACTTGTGCATCGATGCACTTTTGGGGATTGGCTCCAATCGCCCCCTTAGCCCCGAGATGCAAAACTGGGTGAAGGCGATGAATGCATCCAAAGCCCAAGTTCTGGCCATTGACTGCCCTACCGGTCTGGACCCCGAGTCTGGGCAAGTACTAAAAGACGCTGGCGAGGCCCCTATTTTTGTATGCGCCCATCACACCCTTACTTTTATAACTGCCAAACCAGGCCTTTTCATGGGCCATGGGCGCGACGCCTGCGGACAAATTTGGCTGGAAAACTTAGGCCACAACCCTGCCGACTGCACGGAAACGCCCCAAGCCCGGCTTAACCGCCAAAGCCCACGCCCCAGCAAAACCCACGCAAGCCACAAAGGAAGCCATGGCGATGTTGCCGTGATCGGCGGTGAATCCATGTCAGAAAGCGGTCTCGGCATGACGGGTGCTGCCGTGTTGGCGGCCACCGCAGCGCTTCATGCCGGCGCAGGACGGGTATTTTTGAGCTTGCTTTCGGGTCAGACAACCCATGGCCTGCCGCCGGATTTGATGCAACGGGCTTGGCAGACGTTGGATTTAGAACATCTTTATGGGGTCTGCGGTTGCGGTGGGGGCCAGTCGATAGGCAATGTGATGCCGGAAGTCTTGCTGCGCAGCGCGCATCTGGTGGTGGACGCGGACGGTCTGAATGCCATCGCTAAAGATGAAGCACTTCAAAGCTTGCTCGCTCAACGCGCAAACACACAAGCCACGGTCATCACGCCCCATCCGTTAGAAGCAGCAAGACTGCTGAAATGCACCACTGCCGATGTGCAAAGCAAGCGCCTGAAAGCGGCACAAGACTTGGCTTCACTTTTCAAATGCACCGTGGTTTTGAAAGGGTCAGGCACGGTGATTGCTGCCCCAAACCAAACACCGCGCATCAACACGTCTGGCAATGGCCTGCTGGCCATCGGCGGCACAGGCGATGTGTTGGCAGGCCTGATCGCAGCACGAATGGCGCAGGGGTTAGAAGCGTTTGAGGCCGCTTGTTCGGCGGTAGCCCAACACGGACAGATCGTCAACGACTGGCCCGAAGCACAGGCTTTAACCGCCAGTCGACTGGCCCGCCAATTGTTTTAACTTGACCAGCAAGCATTGATTTAACCGGCGATGTGCTCATCACTATGCACATTGAAAGCCACCTCTCGTGCGTGGCCTTCAGCTGTCAGACATCAGCGTCTCGGCTTACCGCTGCGAGAGCCTTTTTTCTTGGTCGCGGCTTTCTTGACGGAGGCTTTCAAGGCCTGAATAGGTGAACGGTTGCGCTCGGCGTCGGCCATGCGGCGGTCTGCAGCACCGGGCTTCTTCGCTCTTCCACCCTCGGCAGGCAAAGAAACCCCCTTATCGCGGAGGGCGCGGGGCACCAAATCGTCGCCTGCATGGACCAATCTGAAATCTATTTTCCGTCCATCCAAGTCCACCCGACTGACCTGAACCTGGACCCGACTGCCGATGGCATAACGGATACCGGTTCGCTCACCGCGCAGCTCTTGCCGAAGTTCATCAAAACGGAAGTATTCGCCGCCCAACTCTGTGATGTGAACCAGGCCCTCGACATACAAAGAGTCCAAAGTTACAAATATGCCAAAACTGGTGGCCGCCGAGACGACCCCGCCGTACTCCTCGCCCAAATGCTCACGCATGTATTTGCACTTGAGCCAAGCTTCCACATCGCGACTGGCTTCATCGGCACGGCGCTCATTGGCACTGCAATGCAGACCCGCCGCTTCCCAAGCGCGCTGATCGGCTGCCGACATGTGAATACGGGGGGCCTGGGACTCTGACGAATCTCCTCTGGCTGCACGACTTTTTTCCAGTCTTTTGCTCAGTTTGGCATGCGCCTCACCCGGCACAGGCAAGCTGGGCAAGGTGTATTTGCGGCCCAACAAAATCGACTTGATGACCCGATGCACCAGCAAATCTGGGTATCGCCGAATCGGGCTGGTGAAATGGGTATAGGCCTCATAAGCCAAGCCAAAGTGCCCGCTGTTGATCGGCGTGTAGATGGCTTGCTGCATGGATCGCAACAGCATGGTGTGAATCTGCTGCGCATCCGGACGTTCTTTGGTCGCCTGCGCAATCTTCTGGAACTCCGAAGTATGGGGGTCGTCGGA
>CAMDXR010000014.1 GCA_945877725.1 Limnohabitans sp. Rim8 | reverse complement strand
GATCGTACCAGCGAATGGCCCCCTTTTCCCGGCCAGAACCGATCTCCCATGGTGCGCCGGGGGGGATCGGCTGCTCAGTAACGGTTGCCGGTCAAGAACAAGGCCAGGCGCATTAAACCAAATGCCACCCGGTCGCGCAGCCTCAGGTGCCATGGCCGTTGGGTGTAAAGTGCCGCGCCCACGGCTTGGCTTTGCCCCTTAATGGCCAGATCCAAGCGCTGGTAAAGCTGCTGGGCAAAGGCTTTGTCAGCAACCACCACGTTGGCTTCGCGTGCCAAAAGCAGGCTGATCGGGTCTAAATTAGAAGAACCGACCGTGGCCCATGGTCGGTCGTTGTCAGGATCGACCACCGCCACTTTGGCGTGTAAAAAACTGGCGTCGTACTCGTGTATTTCAATTCCCGCAGCCAACAGCACGCCGTAAACCGGACGGGCCGCGTGGTATTGCATGAAATATTCGTATCGCCCTTGAAGCAACAAACGCACCCGCACTCCCCGCTTCGCGGCATGAATCAGGGCCTTGCGCAAGCGTCGCCCAGGCAAAAAGTAAGCGTTGGCGATCACAATTTCATGGCGTGCAGCACCAATCGCCTTCAAGTAGGCCCGCTCAATCTGGCTGCGGTTCAAGACGTTGTCGCGCAATAACAGTCCCGCCTTGGCGACCATCCGTTCTTCCTTTGCTGGCATCGCTTCATGGGTCCAGGGCAAATGCAGCCCCGCTGCCCGAAATGAACTGAAGGCTTCCGGAAACTGCTGTTGCCTGGCATGCCGAACGCCCTGAATGCGCCACCAGAGTTGCGACATGGTTTCTTGCATTTGCTGCACCAAAGCGCCCTTGGCACAAACGGCAAAGTCGAACCGGGGTTGCGCCAAGCTGCCATGGTGCGGGTCATACCAATCGTCCAGAATATTGATGCCGCCACAAAAGGCCAAGTGCCCATCGATGACACACAGTTTGCGATGCAAGCGCCGCCAGCGACTAGGAATCAACAAGCCCCAAGTGCCCAGTGGGGAGTACACCCGCCAGTCGACCCCGGCTCGGTCAAACCTTTCTTTCCACGCGGCAGGCAGGCCAGGGGTACCGACCCCGTCAACCACCACCCAGACACGCAAGCCCCGCAATGCAGCACGTTCCAGCGCCTCGGCGACCAAAGCGGCCGCCCCATGAAAATCGAAAATATAGGTCTCTATGTGAACCTGAGATCGGGCTTGCTCTAGGGCGCTCACTAAGGCCTCAAAATAAGCCTGCCCGCCCTCGATCAAGCGGATTTGGTGACCATCGTGTAAGTTGCGAAATTGGCGCACGGTCAATCTGCCCAGGCAAATTCAGCCACCAGTGGCAAGTGATCCGACATGCGCCGCCAAATGCGCCCCGATGGGGCCATGGCATGAACCGGTATCAGCCCCCGAGCGTAAACATGGTCCAGTTGGTTCAAGGGCAGGCGCGAGGGGTAAGTTGGCGTAGGCTGTTCGCGCCACTCTGCAAACCCCGCACCCGCCATGCGTCTGCCCAACCCGGTGCCCCAGTCGTTAAAGTCTCCGGCCACCAGAACCGGGGCGCTGACTGCAATGTTTTGATCAATAAAGTCCAACAATTGCGCCACTTGGCGCAACCGACTGGCGGGTATCAAGCCCAGGTGAACTACGATGACGTGCACCACACGGTCAATGATCTGAACCTCGGTGTGCAACAAACCACGCTGCTCAAACCGATGGTCAGACATGTCTTGATGCTGGTGTGACAGCACCGGCCATCGCGACAACAAGGCGTTGCCATGCTCGCCGTGGCGGGTGATCGCGTTGGTTCGGTAGACCGCTTCATAACCTTCGGGGGCCAGGTACTCAGCCTGTGGCTGGCTGGGCCAATGCGCAAAGTGGCGCTCTTCGCGGCGGTGCATACGGCGCACCTCTTGCAAGCAAACCAAGTCGGCATCCAGCTGCTCCACAGCATGCCCCAGGTTGTGTATCTCCAGCCTGCGCGCGGGCCCCAAGCCCTGAACACCTTTGTGAATGTTGTAGGTGGCCACTCTCAAAATCGGGTGTTCGTGGGGCTGCAGCATGTTTAAACGAGCTGGGTTTCAAACCTCGGGAGCATCAGGATCGCCTCGGCATTGGAGGGTGAAAAACATTGGTCAGCCGCCTCCTGCCAGGGCAGCCAGCGCCATTCAGTGTGTTCGGCAGGGCTCAAGGTGATGGGCGTGTTGTCGGGCACCCGCAAACCGAATACCCGCTCGGTGTTGTGGCTCACCTCGGGGTTGTAGCGCCAGCGCCAAGCCGGGTAAATTTCGTACACATTTTCCAGTTGCCAGTCTTGTAAACAGCAACTCGTAGCCAATGCGTCGATACCGGTTTCCTCTTGAACCTCGCGCACCGCCGTCGTCTCCCAACTCTCGTGCAAGTGGTCTTTGCTGCCGGTCACGGACTGCCAAGTGCCCACATCGGTGCGCCGAATCAGCAACACCTTCGCACTGGGGGTGTAGATCACGACCAGCACAGATTGTGGAATTTTGTACAGTTTTGCGTTCATCGAGTTATTTTAGGCAAGCCACGCCTTGATACGATTGAGCCATGTCGTCTAAAACCTGCCTTTTGGATCCTTATTTGTTGCAAGTTCAAAACCTGAGCGGTGGCCCGGGTGCGGAGGCCGTTTTTAAAAACTTGAGTTTTTCTTGGCCAGCAGGCCTGAACTGGATTTGTGGCGACGTAGGCACGGGTAAAACCAGTCTGCTGCGAATTTTGGGAGGTGATTTGAGCCCCCTCAGCGGGACGCTTCAAATTTCGTCGGGGGATGTCTTTTGGGCCGACCTGAGCCATGCAAAACACGACCATTTAACGGTGCAAGCCTGCTGGGACAGTCTGCAAAGTCAATACCCACGCTGGAACACCGAACTGCTAGAAGATTTGGCCCAAGCTCTGGACATGCAACGCCACCGACATAAACAGCTTGACATGCTGTCGACCGGGAGCCGCCGCAAAGTCATGTTGATCGCCGCTTTGGCTTCGGGCGCCACCGTGACCCTGCTGGACCAACCGTTTGCCTCCCTAGACTCGGCCTCCATTCGGGTCATCAAGGAATTTTTGACAGAAGCGGCCGAGGCTGTTAACAGGGCTTGGGTTGTGGCGGACTATGAAGTGCCTGAAAATTTTCCCATGACCCATTTGTTGAAACTGGGGCCCTGAAAAGGCCCCAGCCACACCAACAATCTGAAAAAACTGGGAACGCGATACCTCCGAAAATAGGGTCTGGATGTCAGTTGTCAGGCATGCGCTACGACCAAACGTCCTTCTTCTAACATCCTGCGCAACAACTCTGTAGAGCTTTCACCGCCAGAAATGCCGGAGTCCAGGTTTTCAAGCTGGATATTTTGGATGGTGGCCAACAAGCCCAAAGTATTCGATCCCCCGGCGTCCTTACCATCTCGGTCCACCCACAATTGCCAATCGGTCAGTTCCACACCACTGACGCGTCGAATCACATTGGTAATGCCCAGATAGCCGTTATCGACCAGCGTGCGGGCATCGATAGTGTCGTCCCCAGTGAAAGTGGCAGTGAATAAGTCACGCAAATCGAGCCGGTCGGCCTGCTTGGCGTCGAGCACCCCGTTTTTGATTCCAAAGTTAAAGTCAGTGATCACATCGCCCCTTGTGCCACCCAAGTTTCCATCAGCACCCGAACCGGCTATCTCATTCACATAACGAAAGGTGTCTGCACCGTCTCCACCGGTTAAGGTGTCTGCGCCCAAGCCCCCAATCAGCGTGTCGGCACCACTTCCACCCGTCAATTTATCGGCACCACCGCCTCCAATGATCGCCACCCCCTGACTTTGCTCGAATGCTGACAAAACACTGGCATTCAGGCGATTGGTGATCACCCCAGCGAGTGTCGTATCGGTATCGGCAACTGCAGTTCCCACCAGCCAAATATTGGATGAAAAACCGCGGCCATCTTCGTCCAGCAACTGCGAGCTAGGATCTGAGTTGTTATAAGTAATTTTGACAGGGCCGGTTAAGGCAGTCCCGAATGAAAATTGAATCCCCTGCCGCTGAGAAATTGAAGCCACGCTGACGTTGGTAAAAGTATCGTTATTTCCAAGCCCTGCATAGGTGAAGTTTCCAGCAACCAATGTGCCTGTAATCATGGCGTGGTCTAGACCAAGTTGGAGCAACTGGTTGCCACTGGTCCATTTTGCTGTACTCAGGGTTGTGGGCTGATTGCCTCCAGAACTGTAGAGCGTTAAATTTTGACCATCCGCTGTCACTTTTGTGTAAGTGGTGTCATACCAACTGGCATTGACCCGAAATGCGCCACGTTCAGTGGTGTCAAAATTATTTGTAAGTAATACATCGTTACGGCCCAACTTAAGTTCAAGCAGATTGGTCTCGGACAACTGGTTCACATCGGCCGATGAGATCGTCAAAACTTGTCTTGTTGTGCTCAGTGATAAATCAATTTTTTCAAATCCTTGCAACTTGTGAAAGCCTGCAGAATTGACCCGCGTATTGGCCACAGTATCCGAACCCATGCCACGCGAATTACTGACAAAATCGGCCAGAACAATTTTTGAACTACCAAAGTAGCCCGAATCCAGCGCCCAAGTGTCACGTCCCAAACCACCATCCAGTGTTCTGAAGGCTAGGTCTTTAACTTTGACCACATCATTGCCTGCACCCACATTCACGTAATCACTGCCCGCAGTCACGACCGTTTCATTGGCCACTAAACTGTTAACGATCAAACGGTCATCAATCATCACGCTTGCAACGGCCCCCACGCTCAAATCGTAAACATGATCAGCACGATTGAGCACAGCCACACCTTGACCGAATTTAAAGGCCACATAAGCTTCGATTTCTTGTCTGGCAGCCCCTCCAAGGTATCTTGCAGTCAACACCTGATCACCCAATAAAGCGGTGACGCTTGGGTTGCCGCCCGTCAAAACGCCTCCGATGCTTGCCTTCGGAGCTGACAATCCCACCGAACCATTCACCGTGGCGGAGCCAAGAAGCAGTCCATTTCCGTACAACTCCGAAATGTAATTATTTCCATTGTTGTTGTTCACCTGTCCCGAATAAACGAGCCATTGGTTGTAAGACAAACTGTTGACAACCTGGACGTCTCCGGCCGTTGTTCCAAAATTATCCCAAGCCAATACATACGAACGACCCCCATCGGCATTTGCTGTAGCCGACATGCCCCATCCGCGCCCTGTTGATCCTGCAACACTGTTATCGTTTTTAACAACAAAAGCAAAAGGCCAGTTAGATTGACCATAAACCTGCATGCTGGTGATCATGGTCAATGAATCTGCGGTATTGGGCAGTAATCCATTGGCGTTTCCAGGATTATTGGTGTCATCAAAACCGAGTACGGATCCAGAAGTCGTATCAAAATAAAGTGATAAATTTCCTTGTATGTTCCGGATCAAAACGGGTTGTTGATTGATTGTGGGTTGAACCGCATTGATGCCATGACCTGATGAATCAGTCCAACTGGCGACTTTGCTGCCCACTGTTTCTGACAATGCATCGGGATCGAACCAAATGACGCCATTGATGCTGGACCAATGACTATCGTCTGCTGAAATTTGAACGTTTCGAGTTGGCGATGTGACGACAGTGCCACTACCTCGTTGAATCTCAGCACTCAACGATCGTTGACCATCCGCACCCCAAGAAGCCGTGCTGTCCAATTGAATTGTTGCACTAGCAAGTTCATTGGCCAACAAAATTTTGCTGCCTATCAGTTGCCCGTCCATAAACAATTGAACGACATCACCCGTAGCCGCACCCATCAGGTCCACGTTCACACTTCGGGTCGTTGACTTTTCTGAACTGTTCACGACGTTGTTGGTCGCCACGTTGGTTATTTTTATGGCAGCAGGCGTGCTGTAAATATCTGCCGGAACCAGTGCAGCTATTGTTCCGGAATTACCCGCGCCGTCTTGTATGCCCGTCAAATTAATATTTCCTGTGGTTCCTGACAAAGTAGCATTGGTGCCCAATGTAATGTCCCAAGACTTACTGAGTCCCCCAGAGACCGTAACGTTGTCAATGGTCACGTTCGGTCCGATCACAGAACTTGCGTCCGAAAAAGACAATGTTGTTGTGGCACCGGTTGCACGAAAAGTCAATGTATTGGTGCCGGTCGCGTTACTGGTCATCGTGGAAAGTGATGAATTATTGCTGTACGCCCCCACTGACATGGATGAAGCACCTACTTGGTCAAAAGAAAGTGTGTAAAGGTTCCCCGCTGTGGTCGTGATGTTTTGATAAGCAACTCCCCCAGAAACTGCTGTGCTGTTGCTGAACTGCATTTGTCCTGGACTAACCCATGTCGGTGCTACACCTGAATTGGGTGCGGTTGTCCAACCGCCTAAATTGGTATCAAACGCGCCATTTATCAAGACTGGAACATATTGAATGCCGCTGGCCAAAAGCCTTGTGCCCGAACCCCACTCCGCCCCAAGTCCACTCGATTGCAAGTTAATGGCTTCTTTGAAAGTCACTCTCACAACATCGCCACCACCAGAACTGCCACCAACAGTATTGACATCGCTCAAAATCCGGATGTTGAGGATATCCGGGTTAATGGATGTATCTACCTGAACTGTTTTAGGGAAGCTGAAAACACTGGTTTGCCCCAGTGAATTGACATACTGGGTCGTCAAGACGTGTGTACCGTCCCCACCCCAATCAACACTTGACACGGCAATACTGCTGCTTGAAGTGCTAGCAGTGGGTGTGATGGTTCGCAATAATTTTCCGTCTACAAACACCCGAATTGAGTCCCCTGAAACAGCATTTTGATGTGTATAAGTCACCGAAACACCATTTATTTCAGCGTTGCTGACCAGGTTATCCCCAGAAATAAACAAGGGCGGCGTCAAAGTAAGTGGCTTGGCTAAACTTGGCACACTGAAAGACTGTGCAGCTGCCGCAGGGTTGCCCCCTACGTTGACAATCCTGCTTTGAACCACCCCAATGACATCGTTCACAGTGATCGTTGAATCAGCGCCTAAATATATTTTGTAATTTTGTGCAAACTGGACACCATTTGCACTGACCGAGTTGATGGCCTCAATGCGTGAACCTGTTCCCCAATTTCTACTTGTCACAAAGGCTGTTGAAAGACTGGACAAATCAAGCACCCGGACAGCCTCGTTGAAACTGATCTGTAAGCCATCGTTGTTGGCACCATCACCGTTGGCATCAAATCTTGTCACTGTACTGCTGATGGCGGGCGAATCTGCCGACACCAAAAAGGTCTGAGTTACCGCATTAGAGGTACTGCCATTTAAGGTTGCAGTAATTTTAAAATAAGCCGTAAAAGACGAAACCCCTGCAGCAGACCGAAGACTCGCGAAATTGGCTGGCGTAATATCTAAAGACCACAAACCGTTGGTACCAGTTGTTGTGGAGAGCCCAGTGATAACGGGGGTGGTTTGGTCGCTTAAATAAACGTCCACATCAATAACGGCATTGGTTGAGGCTGATCCGCTCAATGGCAAGGTGTTCAGCCACTCTGACTGTCCAAGACTGACCCCCACCACGTTGTCACTTGCAAAATCCGCAATGATGGGCTCAGGGGTGGTTAGAGTTATTTCAAAAACGCCGGTTTTTGTCAAAGAAACATTACCCGCAATGTCTGTTTGCACAACACTGTAGTTTGCAGCCCCTTCGCCTAAAGTAACAAAGTCGCCTGGCGTCAAAATGGATGCGTAAGTACCATCTGAAGCCACTGTAGGCACTAAGGACAAAGTTCGGCCGCTGATACCGGTGATGCGAATTTCAAGTGTAGAACCCGCCTCAACACCCAGACCGCTAAAACTCTGGCTGCTGATCGCTTCGTTGCCAATGATGCCATCGGTGAGTGCGTTTAGGACAACACCAGGCATATTGACATTGGTATCGAGTCCCAATATCAAAACTGACGAAACTGGCGAAAGATTACCGCCGCCATCTTCAATTTCAGCCAAAACCTGTAATCCGGGTCTGGCTGCTTCACCCAAAGGTTGAAGAATGGCGTCTTTATTGATAGTAAAAATTACTTTGTTATTGAGAACATCTGCACTGGTGAGGGTCTTACTGAATGGTTGTGTCAACCCACGAACACGCACAGTGTCGTTTGCCCTGACACCTGTACCGATCAGTGAAACCTCAATGGTCAAAGACTCTGCATCCATGGCATTGATCCAACCATCAGCGGCCAATGGAATCCGCGGCGCACCGGGTGCGTTGGGTGGGCTGGTATCTTTGAAATAACGGCTACTGGACCATAAGCCCGCGTTACCATGAGAATCAATTTGTCGATACTCGACTGCAAAGTCACCATCTGGAATGGCATTAATGATGTTTTGCAGAGGGCTACTGTTCAACACCCAAGTACCATTCGCATTCACCGTGATATCACTTGAAAGTAGATTATAGGTACTGGCATCTTGGGTTATTTTTGCCTCAATGCTTGCACCCGTCTCTGCGCCAAATCCCGTTAAATTTGAAACGGCTGAAGCTTCTGCCTGACCAATCTTGTTATCAACCATCCAAGTATTGGTATTCAGGATTAACGGTTGAAGGGTATCGATGTCAACCAACTGATCCGGGGAATAATTAGAGGCATTGCCAGACTTGTCGACAAGACGCAAGCGAATTGCACCCACACCCTGCATCAGCCCAATTACATTCAGGGGAACCTGCATGGAAACTGTATTGGCACTGATATCAGACGCTGATAAACCCACGGTAAATGGACTGCTTGGAAATATATCAAGTCCCCTGTTGGTGATGTTTGGCACCTGAATCCACAACAATTCCAATGTATCGCCAGTGACAGCATTTGTGCCCTGCAATCCAACTTGTAATTGCACCGTCGCATTGGCCTCAGATAAATTAATCCAAGCAGCACCTGGCGAGGAAGCATTCGATGCGTCCACATTCGTCAGTGCGGGAGCATTTGGAACTGAAGTGTCCACCTCCACCGTATCAGCCAATTTAGCGACCATCGTTAAATTAGCGTTATTGCCGGCAAGGTCACGCACTGAACTTGAGGCCGTCAATAACAATCCACCGGATATCTGAAGTGCCCCAGAAGTTGCAATGTCACCGCTTTGTACTTCGTAGCGCATGGCGATCTGATTGGTACCCAGCAGCGCACTGATGCTTGGATCGTAGGTCGCGGTTCGGGTACCCGTGCCATTGACGTCAAATCCAAGGATCACAACACTTGGAGTTCCTGTGATCGACAAGGCTTCATTGGCGAACACTATGATGTCAATGAAATCCCCCACCTTGGCGTTGCCATTAAGGCCAGAACCGAGAATTCGAGTTGCAACAAAAGTGGGTGCCACCGTGTCAATGGTAAAGCTTTGAAAGTTACCTAGAAGCAGCGAATTAACCAACGACTCATTGATGACCAAGCCTTGTAGGTCCAACTGCTGGGTTGTAGCGGACATACTGGCAAGACCCTGCCCCAAGGCGTTGAACTCACTTTGCGTCAAACTCAATTGCCAACGCCCCAATGGATCCACTTGAATGTCAAATACGCTTGGGGTGGGCCCAACCAGAATGGTGAGATGGACTTGTAGACCAGGCGTTGATATGCCGCTTAATACCATTGGAATATTTTGTGCGTAGTTGATATCCGTTGATCCAATCACCAGGTCCGACCCGTCCAGCAGCAGACCGGTGACGGCACTGAATGTGGGCGCGGTCATGACCACACTGGTGTAGTTAAAACTTTTGGGGCTAGAGAAAACAGAGAGGTTTTCAGCCTCGTCCAGTTGGGTAGCGGTGATGTTGACTGATCCTGCCGCGTTATTGGCAGCCAGAGTCACGAAGTCAGCACTTTCCAGCCGGACGCGCCAGTCGCCCCGGGAGTCGGTTACCACCTCACGAATAATTGTATTGGCACCCCGCTCAAAAGTGACCGTGACCCTTGCCCCTCTCTCTGCCGAACCAGTAAACACATGCCCTGACTGAGCTTGTGCGTAGGTCAAGTTAGGAACAGGTATATCCACTGTGGGGGCGCCAGGAGGTGTCAGGTCGATGGTGAAAAACCCTGTTGTCGCTGCGGACGGATTTTGAGTTGCATCGAGTTGAACCACGCTCAAGTCAACCTTGCCATCACCTAGGTGGGCGGCCTCAGCGGCGGTCAAGGAAATGGTCCATACGGTTCCATTGGACACGGTCGATTTTTCAACAGTTCGTCCACTGAAACCTGTCAAGGTCAGTTGAACGGGGGTTGAAACAGCACTGGTTCCCGATACTTGCCATCCGTTGGCTATGTTCGACTCAGATAAGCTCAACCAATCACCAAACTGCAGAGCAGACAAACTTGCCGGGGAGGGTACTGCGTCAACCGCACCCGTCCAGATATTTCGAGTAGCCCCTTGATTTCCTGCAGCATCTGTAAAAAATACACTGACAGTCAGGCTGTTCGTATCCCCTACCGAGGTGATGATGGATGGCGCAACGGCCACCGCGACATAGCCCGCTTGTAAATCAATTGTTGTGACCAGCGCAGTGACCGCCGCGGTACTGGTGCCCCAGAACAAACTGACCTTGTCACCCGCTTGCGCATTTTCAGGCAGTGCGACACGAACCAACACTGTTTTTGCAGCCTCAGTCACAGCACCGCCTGTGACAATGAGCCCGCCTGCAAGTTCCGAAACTGCATTGGCTTCATCGGTGCGAATTTGACTCAGCGCAGATGGCAGATTAGGTGCCGTTTTATCAAAACCGAAACTGCCCAATACAGCGGGAGAAATGGCGCGGTCCGAGGTCCGAATGAAGCTTGCCTTGATACTGATCACACCTTCGCCAATGGCATCTAAATCAGCGGCAGTCAAATCAATGCGCCAAGTGCTGGAATTGCTGACAACCACGTTGGGAATAACTAACCGGCGAAATTCTGCACCTCGCCCCGCTTCTTGGCTGTTGTTCAGTTCTACAAGGATGACACCTTCTGTGCTGGCAGCACTGCCGCTGATTGAAATTGTGTTGCTGAGGCCAAGGTTAAGATTAAGGTACTCCGCTTTATTGACAAAACCGTCTCCATTCACCGTATCCAGCAATGGCGGTGGCGGCGGAGCAACCACTGCAAGTGAGTTGACCAATGTAAACAACGAGCTGCTGTTGCCTGATACATCCGAGTAACCCACTTTGACTTGCAATACACCAGAGCCTTGCTGGGCAATGGTGCTGGAAGGAACATTCAGGAAATAGATGTAACTGCTGCCAATATTACTGATGTCAGAGGCCTGCAGAATCACATCAAGTTTGGTATTGCCCCAATAAAGTGATATTTTGTCGCCGACGCCAATCGTCAGCTCATTGTTTGAATCCCGAATAGGAATCGCCAGCGCAAAACCGTTTTGAGCTTCTTGTAAGCTAATTTGCCCATCTTTTGCAGCGCTGGTATTGTTGTTATAAAAATTGGCTTGGTTAATTGCAACGGAGCCTGCTGCAGGCAAACTGGGCGACATCGTATCGATATCAAAAATGGCGCTGACCACCGCAGAAGCGAGATTCGGATCATTATTGGCAGCACTGCTGCTTGCCTTTTGTTGAATTCTGACGGCGACCTCGCCTTCACCAAAAGTTTGCACATCCACTGATTTAAGGCCACGCGTCACCCAAGTGCCATCACTTCCCACCAATGCATTCAAAGTCAAGACTTGTCCGTTACGCCCCGTCAACTCAAGGTTGACCACATGCCCCACGACACCTGTACCCGACAAAAATACGCCGTTGCTGCTCAAGGATTCAGCTTGGTTGATGGTGCCGTCCGTTGCGACTGTGTTTAATTTGGGTGCAGGCTCTACCCCTTCGAGCAAGAAGTTACGTGTCGTCACCGCTGTGGTGTTGTCTGCTGTGTCGTTGGCCCATGCTTGCACTCTGACCTGACCCGTACCCAAGGTTGCCATTTGCGCAGGGCTTAGGCTGTAAGACCATGCCCCTACAGCTGAAACGCTCGGATTCAAACGTAAATCACCTTTAGCACCCACTAAAACTAAATTAACCAAGGTTCCCTGCGGCGCACTTCCCTGCAAAATGATGTTCCCAGACTGCTCGGTATAACTGACCCGATCGTCGCCACCGCTGACGGCATCTACTGTGACCGTTTGGTTCAAAGGCGTGGCTTTTAAGGTCAGACTGCGACTTGCAGTTGAACTGACATTGCCTGCTGCATCGGTTTGCCCTACTGAAACGGTCAACGTGCCATCGGCCAGTCCGTCAAGGTCAGCGCTGGTCAGCAACAGACTGTAACGGCCGTTACTGCCTACTTCTGCATAAAAGTTTTTGACGGTGTTGAGCGCATCTGTCAATGAGATGCTGACGTTTGCACCCCGTTCAGCATTGCCTGCCAAGTTGACACCCAACTGTTTTTCACTGGCATTGATCACGTCATCGCTGGCGATGTTGACATCCAGTGAAGGCGCAGAAATCGTCTTATCAATGACGAATGATTTCAGTAGCGTAGCGGATGTGTTACCGGCCTGATCTACCTGGTAAAGCGCCAAACTGACAGTGCCCTCTCCAAGCAACGCCAACTGTACCGATGTTAAATCGAGTGACCAAACACCGTTTGGCCCGACCTGAATGCTTGAAAATGACAAGCTTCCACTGCTTCCCGTGATACCCAATGTGATGGTTGCTAAAGGCTCACCGCCTCCAGAAATTCGATTATTGTTAAGAACTTCAATGGCATTGATGAATCCGTCGCCTGCTATTGAATTCAGCGTGGGCAAATTAGCGCGCGCATCGTAGACGACTGTGCGCACCACTTGCCCCGTGATTACGCCATTGCTGTCAGTGCTTCGTGAACTGTTACCTGCCAAATCAGTTTGCCAGATACGCAACTCAATGGAGCCCTCACCTACTTGACCCCAGTCCACCACACCGATGGGCCGGCTCCATAACCCAACGCCATTGGCCTGCACAGACACGGTGGATCCCACTACACCTGTGCTCACATTCACCAGTTGTACGGACAATTTGGCCCAAGGCTCCGAAGTTCCAGTCAAAGCGACCGCGTTACGCTCGGTGGTGTTGACAAAGCCATCACCTCCAAACGTCGCATTTGTTTGAGTCACTGTAGGGGACAAGGGGTGTGACGTGTCCAGAACCAATACCGAAACACTGCTGCTGCTGATGGTCCCAAGACCTTGAATGCGCGCCTGCATTCTGTAAATGCCATCGGGCATGGTCGAAGGCATATTTGTGGTGAAACTGTAAGTACCCGTTTCAATGTCAGCCAATGTAGTGCCCACACCTTGCCAGATACCCGCAACCAAGTACCCAATTTCAACCGAAGCGCCAATTTCTGCGATACCACTGAATGCAAATGACTTTGAATCTGTTGTACCGAAATAACTATTATTACTGTACCAATTCTGATCTAAGTTATTGCCCAAATTCTGTGATGCATCGTCCAAAACCAAGATTGGGGCACGAGCGGATAATGGGACTTGAATCCCATTTAACACAATATATTCAGCACTCTTGTTACCCACAGCGTCTTTTAAATTTGCGGTCACATTCAGACCCGCATAAACACCGGCTGTATCAATTTGTGTGCCATTCAATCTAACTTCAGCATAGCCACGAATTAGATCGGCCTGTAACAAGACCTGATTCACCTTGAGGGAACCCCAAGTCAGTGTGACGACGTCGCCTATCTCGGCTATGTTGCCTCCAATGCTTATGAAGGTAGGAATCGCTACATTGACAATAATTGTTCGTGCTTCAATTAATCCGGTGCTTGCATTGAAAACAAATAAATCGCCCCAAGTGACGCCATCCGAATCATTCCAAGGTCCAGAATTATTAAGCCCTGCAGGACCCGATAACTCCGTCCCTGCTGGAATCCTCGGGCCCAAAGTGTCGATGATAAAAACCTGACTGGAGGCACCTGAAATATTACCCGCTTTGTCGGTTTGGGTCGCTGTCAATGTCAAGCTGCCATCATTTCCCAAACCGGCCAATTGCGCTGCATTCAAAGACGCGCTCCAGATTCCGTCACTGCCTACATTGATTCCTGAAAGTGCAAGGCGATTCAAGCCTTGCGCATCTTGAAAACTCAAACTCACTTGAGCTGACGGTTCGCCTCTTCCAGATATATTGGTGCCCAATAATTTCTCGGACGCATTGACCGAATTATTTCCAGAAATCAAAAGATCAGAAACCAAAGCAACGCTTTGATCCACCGTGACCGTCAATGGTGCGTTGGGTGCAGATTGCTGGCCATTGAACCCAACTACCCAAGCTCTAAGATTATGGACACCCTCGGCAAGCGTCACGTTCACATTCGTTGCGCCGCCAGTTCCCGAAACGCCAGAACCCAATAATGTGTCAACATTGGTGGTGTAAACACCATCTTGGTCTGTATCATCAAAAACATTGACAGTAAAACCCGCTTGTGAAACAGTGGTTTTTAACAGCACTGCATTCTTGTTGGTCACGTTGTCTTGATTGCTGATACCCGAGTCATCGCCTGGCAAGTTGTTAGCGACATCTCCACTGTAAAGATCTAGCAAATTGGGTGCAGACAGTAATTGCCGATTTAATGTAAAACTGCGTGTGCCGACGCCCGTGTCATTGGGTAGCAAGGCACTGTCGTTTCCAGCAAGGTCTCTCTGGGTGGCAACGATACTTATCAAACTGTCGCCCAAAATACTGGCCGTCGCATTGTCTACGTCATAACGCCACTGACGTGTCGTGCTGCCTACTGTATCCACATAAACAATATTGGCCGATGTCACTGTCAGTTCTATGCTGCCTGTGCGCAACCTGAGCGAGACATTCGCCCCGGCCTCTACGGTTCCTGTAATGACCAAGCCAGCACTGTATTCTTGCGCTGAAACAAAATCATCACCCGATACGACATTCACGAGGGGCGCTACAACCAGAGAATCAATCGTAATACCCAAGCTTAGCTCTTGCGCACTCACACTGCCTGTCGCAGCATCTTGCACCTTAAAGACCAAATTGTGAATACCCTGACTTAATGGGGTCGCAGATTGCCAATTGAATAAGCCATTGACTAAATTGGTTCGCCCAATTTCTAAACCGGCCTCAAAGATGACAACCTCTAATCCATTGCCCTGTTGACCTTGCCCGGTAATAAAAGGTCTGACTACATTGGTGGTGTTGTCAGTTAATAGATTGCTGTTACTTGCTGTATCCATCACCACGTTGAATACAGGCAGCAAAGGTGTGACCCTGACGGGTATGCCAAGTCGGCTGACTGTTTGCGTGTTGCCTGCAATGTCGGTTTGTTTGACTGATATATTTAAAAGACCATCTGTCAAACCAATGTTTTGACCGAAATTTGTCAAACTCCAAGCCCTGTTACTGTTCGCCGTGGTTTCGTAGGTCTGAAGCAATACACCGTTTTGCCTTACTTCAACTTGGATCACGGCACTAGGCTCTGCAAATCCAGTCAAATTCACGCCATTGGTGTTGAGTTCAAGATCGTTGATGCGGTCATCGAGCGCAATGGTGTCAAGTTGCAAGCCTTCTGCCAGGGGGTCATAAGTGAGCGTCAATTTCTTGACTTTGCTGGGATCTGTTTGCGCGGCTCCCCAATTAGATACGTTGCCCCATTTATCCAATGTAATGGCCGAATAGGTATAAGTGGCTTTTACTGTCAAGGCTGGCACTTGTGCTGAAAAGAAGCCCGCCTGATCAGTCTCGACGATCACTTGAGTCAAAGATTCAGCCCCATTGATCAGGCCATCCCCGTTGGTGTCAATCCACAAAACAACTCTTTGATTAGCCCCTGCAGTTCCGTTCAATACCGGACGGGAAACATTAAAGATGCGATCACTTAAGGTTGTCAAATCAAAACCACTGCCCGTGTCGCTTGCGGGATCGAGTGTCAATACCTGCGCCGCCGCCGGCAAAGTACGGTGCAGACTGATTGTTTGAACTGGCAGCTTTATGAGGCTGATATTCCCTGCACGGTCAACCGCTTGAGCCCTGACAGTCAAGAAACCATCTTGCAGGTTCAACATCTGTGATTCTGTGAAACTGATCTGCCATGCGCCGGTTGAATTGGCCTGAACCGTACTCTGCAAGACTCTGCCCAGACCATCGACCACTTCCAGACTCACCAAACTTCCCGCTTCAGCAACCCCGGTAAAAGGTGTTCTCTGACTGATGCTGGCGCGGTTAATGGCCAACTCACCGTCCACCAACTGGACATCAAGAGGCGCATTGACATTGACCACCACGGGCACGCTGATGTCGTAATACAAACCCTTGACAACACTCACGGCACTGAGGTTTCCTGCTGCGTCTTCACTTTGTACTTGCAGCCTTAAAAGTCCTTCAGCAAGCCCCTCTGAACCTGCCGACCACTCAGCCCAATAGGTTCCGGGATTTATCACCCATCGACCCGCAGCATCAGCCATCGTCTTCACTTGGCGGCTGCGTCCTTGTTGATCGGTCAGTGTCAGCGTAACCTCGTTGTTGCTCTCAGCCGTACCGCTAAACAAGCTGTTGGCATCCAAGGCGGCTTTGTTATAAACGGCTGCGCCATCCAACACCCGCCCCAATTCGGGAAGTACCAAATCTGGACTCACTGGCGTTGAGATGTCCAAATACATTTTTTGTAATGCACTTTGGCGGCTGTTGCCAGCAGCGTCTGTGCTGACAACGATCAAATTCAAAACACCTTCGGCAAAACCCAGAGAATTCCATTGGGATTCCGTGATGCCAAGTCGCCACCCGCTGTTTTCAGCTATGACTTCAATGGATCGACCAGTTTTGCCATTTTTATCAGTGATGTTCAGACTAATTCTGCTTCCCGCTTCTGCGGAACCACTAAAAGCAATGCCCAATAAAGAGCGGTTGTATACCGACACCCCGTCAATCGGTGCATTTTCTGACTGAGGTAATGCCAAACTCGGAACTATGGGATCCTGGATATCAAAATACAGTGACTTTGAAATGCTTGCAGCGCTCAAGTTACCCGCTGGGTCCACGCTTTGCACCTGCAAGCTCAACACACCCTCAGTTAGACCATCGGGACCGGCTGACCACGCATCCCATAAAGTTTGGCTTGGACTAAAAGTCCATCGACCATTGGCATCGGCCAAAACCTTCACCTGACGCGCATGCCCTTCCTTGTCCGTCAAAGTCAGCGTGACTTCGTTGTTGATTTCGGCAGAACCACTGATCACCTTGTTATTTGTCAGGGTTTCTTTATTAAAAACAACAACGCCATCGGCCAATAAGCCTGAGTCGGGGAGGATCAAATCGGGGGTTACCGGCGTTGATATGTCAAAGTAAATACGCTTGGGTGCACTTTCCGTTCTGTTTCCAGCGATATCCGTGCTTTGAACTCTCACGCTTAACTCACCCTCAGCCAGCGCCAGAGATTTCCATTGCGCCTCGGTGATTGAAAGGCTCCATCCGTTGCTGCTGGCAGTGACTTCGTTTGAAGTGACAGTTTTGCCATTCAGATCCGTCACCAACAGTACAATTTTTGTACCTGTCTCGGCGGTGCCATTAAAGGCTTGACCTAAAACAGATCGGTTGTATACCGGTGCACCCTGTATGGGTGAATGTGTCGACTGTGGAATAAGCAAGCTCGGCAGTTCTGGGTCATGAATATCAAAATACAAGCCGGTAGAAATGCTGGGAGCACTGAGGTTTCCAGCGGCGTCTTCACTTTGGACTTGCAACCTGAGCAAGCCCTCTTTCAGACCGTCTTCACCTGACAACCACGAATTCCACAAAGTCTCACCGGGATTGAATACCCAACGGCCAGTGGCATCAGCGCGAACTTTCACCTGGCGAACATGCCGGACCTCGTCTGTAAAAGTGAGTGTGACTTCGTTATTGCGCTCGGCGACACCACTAAACTCTTTGTTGAGCAACAGTGCTGCTTTGTTATAAACAGTGACACCATCCACCACCAAACCCACATCGGGAAGCACTAAATTGGGTGTGACTGGCGTAGAAATATCAAAGTAGATTTTTCCTGCAGCACTTTGACTGCTGTTTCCTGCAATGTCTGTGCTTTGCACTCTGACTGCCAACTCGCCCTCAGCCAGACCCAGGGATTCCCATTTAGACTGGGTCAGCGCAAGACGCCATCCGTTGACGTTGGCGATGACTGGATCGGTCGTGACTGTTTTTCCATTCTCATCTGTGAAAATCATCACGATTTTGCTGCCCAATTCTGCGCTCCCTTGGAAAGCTTGACCCAGAACAGAACGGTTATAAACCGTGGCATCGTTAATTAGCGCGTGACTTGAATCTGGAAACAGCAAACTCGGCTGAACAGGTGCGCCAATGTCAAAGTAAAGCGACTGTGCTGCACTCATTAAACTGGTGTTGCCTGCAGCATCTTCACTTTGCACTTGGAGTTTCAGAAGGCCCTCTTTCAAACCCGCTGACCCTGACGTGAATTCACTCCATAATTGTGTTGTTGGAATCAACAACCACTGCCCATTGGCATCGGTCTGAATTTTGACTTGACGAACTCCTCCAGACTCATCTGTGAAATTCAGGGTCACTTGGCTGTTTCTTTCGGCAGCTCCCTTGAAGACAGCGCCTTGTGCCAGTGATGCCTGGTTATAGACAACAGCCCCCTTGACCACTGTGCCTTGGTCCGGAATTGATAATTCTGGAACCGTAGGAGGCGTGATGTCCAAATAAAGCAATAACGCCTTACTCTTATTACTGTTGCCAGCAAGGTCTGTACTTTGAGCGACCAAACTCAGCACGCCTTCGGCTAAGCCCAGTGATTTCCATTGCGCTTCTGTAATACCCAAACTCCAACCCGTAGCATCAGCAAAAACCTCGTAAGTAGTAGCGCTTTTGCCATTGGCATCGGTCATGATCAATACGATTTTGCTGCCCTCTTCGGCCTCCCCACTGAATGCCCGACCCAGAATTGACCGGTTATAGACCGATGCACCTTGAATAAAATCGCGTCCGGACTGCGGCAAAAAGAAAGTGGGCGCAACTGGCGGTTCAGCGTCAAACTTTCCTTTGTAGGGGAGGCTTTCATCGCCTGTATTTCCCAGTGGATCTGTGGCTTGAACCGTGACAGTGACAACGCCGGTACCCAGCGTTTTAATCAGTTGTTCGATTTCATCCAATTGGGGACCCCAATGCCAGCCACCATCTTCTTTCGCATTGACGATAGTCGTTACTTGGCCCTTCGCTGTTTTCAAGCTTAATTTAACTGTGCTACCCGCTTCTGCCGTTCCAGTGAAAGAACCACTTTTATTGGCGTCTTGTGCAGACTCCAAGCTTGCAAGATTGATCACGCGCTCATTCGCCCTTGTTAAGAATGAGGCAGCAGGCCAAGACAAAGTGGGAACAGATGGTGCTAAGGCATCAACATACAGGTACTCAACATTTGAAACTGGCCCCATTTGTCCCGTTTGACTTTCTGCCTGAACGGTAAATGTCACTATCCCAGAAAGACTTTCCCATTGAGGAAGGGTCAAGGCCAATTCCCAATTACCTTCTGCACCCACTTGTGCTGTGACTTTTAGAGTCGATCCATTCGAATCCGAAACAGTCAAATTGATCCGGGTAAATGGATCAGCGGTTCCGGAAAATAATGGATTCTTCTTGGCAATTTCGCGATTGACTGACAGCAAATCCGAATAGAGAAAACTCAGTTCGGGTAAATTTAATGTAGCCGTGCCTGGTGCAAGCAAAATAACTTCGGTCTCCACCTTATCGGCAGGAAATTCTTTAATGGCTATCTCTTCTGCCAACTCCAAATTTTCAGTTTCATTTTCAACTGAGGTATCGAATAAAGTTTTATCCTTTTGTTCAAACGATTGCGTATTGGCTTGGGCATCATTCAAACGCAGATCTGTATTCAATCCTGTCAATGATCTCTGCATGGTGCTGCGAATCACCTCCAGCACTGGCGTTTGTTGACTCGTGACGTTAGCGAGGGGAACATCTGTGCTTTGCGGATTGAAAACTCTGAGTGTTTCACCAGGTTCTTGCAACAGGACTTGCACAGCGGTGCCAGGTTTGAAAAAGCCCGTCACGACCAGTTCTTGCATTTTTCCAACGCTGTCAGGCACCAACAAAATCAAGTCAGTACCTCGCCGCTCTGCGACAACGCCCTCTTGATTCAACACCAAACTTTGTCCGGTTTGAAGTTGCAAACTGGCACCTGATGTCAGTTGTAAATTCTGCTCACCTTGCGCACCAATGGTTTGGATGTTGATCATTGCGATAACCCCTGTAAATATTAAAAAGCTTATGCCTTAGGTTGGCTAAGTAATTGGGCTGTTGGGCCATCGGCCAATAAACGGCCATCTTCAAGAACGACTAAACGCTGAGTGAGTGCTAGAGCCCGGGCACTGTGGCTGACCATGATGAGGCTCACATCCAACCACTCTTCTAAGCGTTGCATGATGCGATGCTCACTTTCGGTGTCCAGTCCGGCGGTAGGTTCGTCTAACAATAAAACCCGTGGACGTGGGGCCACTGCTCGGGCCAAGGCAACCTTTTGCCTTTGTCCGCCCGAAAGATTGGCACCGTATTCCTCAACCTTGTAATCTAGGCTCAATGCCCCTCGTGCCAGATCATCGTCCAATGTAGACTGGTAGAGGGCAAATTTCAAAGCCTGTAAACGCTCCGTTTCTGTTGTGTCCAAAGGTAGGTTGAGCAATATATTTTCTTCAAGCGTACCGGCAATCAGTGGCGCTTCTTGCGGCTTGAACGCCAACCAACTGGACCGATCCTCTATGGCGATCGATTGCAACTCGAGGTGGTCTACCCGTACCTGTCCTTGCGTGGGTGCAATGGCGCCAGCCAATATGCGAAGCAGTGTGGATTTCCCTGATCCTGGCCTGCCCAACAAACCCACGCGTTCTCCGGGTGCGAAACTGAGGCTGAGTTCTCGCAATACTTCGCGGCCTTCGGTGCCAAAACGATGCATCACACGGTCGATCTGGACAAGCCCTTGAACCCCCTGCGCTGATCGACGTATCTTCGGGCGATTCTTAATGGGGGCACTTTCAGACATATCCCCAATATAGGGACGCAATTGGACAAAGGCTTGTTGCAATTCTTGCCACCGAGACAAGGTCAGCAAGGCCTGCCCGGCAATGCCCAAAGTGCGACCGCCAAGCATGCTGCATGCAATCAACCCTCCGGTGCTGACCCATTGACCAAACACCAGATAGGCACCCAATGTGAGGGTGCTGACAAAACTGAGCATGTAGACCAGTTGCGACCAATTCTGGGCCAGCATCAGTTCCATTCGCAACCATCTGGACAGCGCCACTTGGTCTTGTGCCGCATCTGCGAAACGTTTGGCCAGATAATCGCCCGCATGGCTGATGCGTAAAACATCCAAAGAGGACAGTACATCATTGAGCAAGGCAAGCTTACGTGTTTGACTTCGCAACTGCATGGTGCTCACGCGCATGCTGCGCCCTTTTAGCCAAAGCCCAATGACGATATAGGCCCCCGTCCAAAATAGCAGCAACAACATCAACGGCCAAGCGATCAGCCCCACAGCGACAAACATGAGAATCACAAAAGGCAAATCGGCCAGTGCTAAAAAATAACTGGCCGAAAAAAAGTCACGCGCCTGTGACAAATCTCTATAAAGAGTGAGCATGCGTGCTGCCATGCCTGGCTGCGCGGCGCTGCGCTCGGAAGGACGTAAAAGTCCCTGCATCAATCGTGTGTCTATGTCCAGATCAATGCGAGCCGCCAAAATTTCGGTCTGCCTTGTTCGTAAATTTCGGACTAAAAACTCCAAGGCCGTATAGATCAAAACGCCGATCACAAGCGCCCACAAAGTTTCGAAAATGCCGTTGTGCACCACCTTGTCATAAACCAGCATCGACAACAAAGGGGTGACCAACAAACCAAGATTGACCAGCAAACCGCTAGGCAACAACCACAACCACTGCGCTTGCAGCACTTGTCCTAACCAATGCCTCAGGGTATGTTGCGACTCATCTTCCTGAGGTTTATTGGACATGCGTTAACCCGTTACCGCGCGCAGATTCGGTCCCTAAGGCAGTGACACCACCCAAAATAATATTAATAATAAACATAAATAATATTTTTTAATTAAACGTAAAGTCAACTTTCGCTATTCTAGTGTTGGTTGCCGTATCGAAAAAACTGACCGTGTTGTTACCAAAT
>CAMDXR010000013.1 GCA_945877725.1 Limnohabitans sp. Rim8 | reverse complement strand
CGATGGGGAGATCGGTTGATGGACCTGTGGCAACGTGACCAAGTGGACACCACCCATGTCTTACGCGACCCGCAAGCCCCAACCGGGATGTATTTCGTCAGCCACGATGCGCAAGGCCATCATTTCAGTTATGCCCGCAGCGGGTCGGCTGCCAGTCGCATGCAACCCCAAGACTTGGCTCAGCATTGGCTGAAGGCCATCAGTGGCAGCCGGTGGCTTCACTTGTCTGGCATTTCGCTGGCACTGTCGGCATCGGCCTGCGACACGGCTTTTGCAGCCATGCAACATGCGCGAGCGCAGGGTACACAAGTCGCCCTTGATTCAAATTTGCGCCTGTCATTGTGGCCGCTGGCGCGTGCGCAAGCGTGTATCCGCCATGCGGTCAGTTTGTGTGACTTGTTTTTACCCAGCATCGAAGATATGACCTCGCTGACTGGCCTGACCCAGGCCCAAGACATCATTGCCTGGAGCCATGCCCAGGGCGCAGCGCAGGTGGTGCTCAAGTTAGGCGCTGAAGGTGCAGTGGCCAGCAATGGTCAAAGCATTCGCCAAGTGCCCGGTCATGCCGTCACAGCCCTGGATGCTACGGGTGCAGGCGATTGCTTTGCAGGCAACTTGTTGGCACGGCTGACGGCCGGAGATGACCTTTGGCAGGCCACGGTTTATGCCAATGCGGCTGCCGCCTTGTCCGTTCAAGGTTTGGGGGCCGTGGCTCCTTTGCCCCACCGGCATCAAGTGATGCAATTGCTTGAACGGGGCACACCGGAGCCGTCAGCATGAGACCGCTTATTGCCATCGACTGGGGCACGACGTCCCTGCGCGGTGCCCGGCTTGGCTCAAACGGTGAGGTGTTGGCATCGCGTGAGTTTGCGCGTGGCATTCTGAGCGTGGCCCCCGGTCAGTTTGAGGCGGTGTTCCACGAGCTATTTCATGATTGGATGCAAAACCCCGATACCCTTTGCCTGATTTCCGGCATGGCCGGCAGTCGACAGGGATGGCAAGAGGCGCCCTATTGCCCTTGCCCTGCCGGATTTACCGAGTTGGTCAAGCACCTGCTATGGATTCAACCCGCGCGCATCGCTTTAGTTCCCGGCATGAGTTGCATGGCAACAGACCCCTTGAAAACCCCCGATGTGATGCGCGGCGAGGAGATTCAAATTTTCGGGGCATTGCAACTGGCGCAGCGCGACACGGCCACACTGGTGTTGCCAGGCACGCACAGCAAATGGGTACAAGTGCAAGCTGGACGCATCCTGAATTTCAAAACATTCATGACGGGTGAGCTCTTCGCTTTGCTAAGCCAGCACTCCATTTTGGGCAAGACACTCGATCTGAAGGGCGCCTTTGACGAAGCAGCCTTTCTACAAGGCATTGACCAAAGCCAGCAACCGGGCAGTGTGTTGCACCACCTGTTTGCGGTGCGTACGCTGGGCTTGTTTGAACGCATGAGTTCGACTGCACTGCCCAGCTACTTGTCGGGCCTGCTGATTGGTGAAGAATTGCGCACGCAGGCCCAATTGACAGGCTCAAACCCGGTCATCCTGATCGGCAGCGAAGCCTTGACCCTGCGCTACACCCTAGCCTTGCAACACTTGGGCATAAGCAGCCAATGCCGCGGGTCAGAAGCCACTTGGGCGGGTTTGTTTGCATTGGCCTGCAATTGCTGAGGCTTGAATGTTCAGCGCTTATCTTTTAAGTTAACAAATCAGCCTGCCCCCCTTCAATACACTTTTTGTATGACCCCATTGCCCATATCCTCAGCCGCCCAAACTTTGGCGCATGCCATGACCCGTTTGCCCTTGATCGCCATCCTGCGTGGCCTCACACCCGACGAAGCACCCAGCATCGGCGAAGCACTGGTCAACAGCGGCTTTGCCATCATCGAAGTCCCCCTCAATTCGCCCAATCCCTTGCAAAGCATCGCAACACTGACACGGCAATTTCCGCAAACCCTGATCGGCGCAGGCACGGTGCTCAACGCACAGCAGGTCAAAGACGTGCATGCCGCCGGAGGTCGCTTGGTTGTCGCTCCCAACTTCAACCCCGCCGTGGTGGCACAGGCCCTGACGCTGAACATGGTGGTATTGCCCGGTGTGGCCACGCCGAGCGAAGCCTTTGCGGCACTCGATGCCGGTGCGCAGGGGCTCAAATTGTTCCCCGCCGAAATGATTTCCCCCGCCATTCTTAAAGCCATGCGGGCTGTATTGCCCCCCGAAACCAGTTTGATGCCTGTAGGCGGTATCACGCCCGACAACATGGCGTCTTACAGGGCGGCAGGGGCGTCTGGCTTCGGCTTGGGTTCGGCCTTGTATTCACCGGGCCGGAGTGCCGAAGGGGTTCGCGAACGGGCATTGGCTTTTGTGAATGCCTACAAAACAGCCTGAACCCAAGTTTTTGCAGCAAGAACACAAGCTTTTTTAGCTTGCCCTTAAGGCTTTTAGCGCTTCATGTGCAACGCCCGTCAAGTCCGGTGGCAGTTGGTGCTTGGCTTGCAGGTAATGGTGGGTATACACCTCCAAATAGGCTTGCAAGGTCAGCGACGCATGGTTTTCACCCACCAAATCCAAGCAAAGCGCCGCGACCTCGCTGGTGCAAAAGTGGTCATCGCGTCTTGTTCGCCTCAACTTGTAGTGGGAGATTTGGTCGGGGCTCAAACTCAACACGGGCAAGTTGTCCAGATAGGGACTTTTTCGGAACATTTTTCGAGCTTCGGGCCAGGTGGCATCCAGCAAGATAAACAGCGGTCGCTTGTCTGAAGCCATCGGTGGCACGGCGCTCACCACACGCTCGGGCAGCACAAATTCACCCGGAAAAACCACATAAGCTTGCCATTGCGGGTCTGCCAAAAGCCGCAGCAAAGCAGGTTCAACCTCGGTACGGGCCCAAGCAAATGCAAAGGTGTCGTGCACCACATCGGCAATCAGCCAACCTGTATTGCTGGGTTTTAGGGACTCAATGTCGGCCATCAACAAACACACACCTGCTTGGGTTGCGACTGCAGGCCGCACCCCGCAAATGCAATGACTGGGGACCAACCGGCAGCCACCACAACGCGGCCCCTTAATGCCCCCTCTGGCCAAAAAGGGTTTGGCGCTTCTGGCCAACCGGGTTGCACGCAAGCGTGAAACAGCGTGTGGCAAAGAGGTCTGATGGGGCATGAAGTTTCAGAATCTCAGCTTGGCGTGGCCATGCGCAGTCGACGCGCTGCCTCCTCAGCCCGGGCATCGTCAATTTCACGCAACACGGCAGACATGTCCACATCGGCCAGTTTCCGATCAAAGAGGCCGGTCAATGGGGTTTCGTTGCTGAGCAAGCCGCTTTGATAAAGACGCCATATTTCGGGGCCATATTCGGTCCCTAGCAATTCAGGTGCAAATTGGCCAAAAAAGTCACGCAAGTTGCCCACATCGCGCAACAGCATGCGTTGGGCGTGGTTGTTGCCTGCGGCATCAACTGCTTGGGGCAGGTCAATGATGACGGGTTCATCCACACCCTCGGCACCGTCTTCGCCGGGCACATGCGCCAGCAAGATGTTGAACTCGGACAAATCACCATGCACCACACCCGCACACAACATGCGCACCACTTCGGCCACCAGGGTGGCATGGTGTTGCAAGGCTTGTGCCGGGGTGAACGCCACATCGTTCAGGCGCGGGGCCGCATCGCCATGGGCATCGGTCACCAACTCCATCAACAGCACACCGTCAAAAAAGTTATAGGGTCTGGGGACCCGCACACCGGCTGCCGCCAAACGGTAAAGCGCATCCACTTCGGCGCTTTGCCAAGCGGCTTCTTGCTCTTGTCTGCCAAATTTGCTGCCCTTGGCCATGGCCCGGGCCGAGCGGGAGTTTTTGACCTTGCGGTTTTCTGTGTAATCCACGGCTTGTCTGAAGCTGCGGTGGGTGGCCTCTTTGTATATCTTGGCGCAACGTGTTTCGTCTCCGCATCGCACCACAAAGACCATGGCCTCTTTGCCGCTCATCAATTGGCGAACCACCGAGTCAATGAGCCCCTCTTCAACGAGGGTTTGCAGTCTGGGTGGCGCCTTCATGCAGGCCGATGCAGCGCACAGATTTTGTTGCCATCGGGGTCGCGCAGATAGGCCAAATACAACTTGCCCGCTGGGGACTCACGGAAACCGGGCGGGTCTTCGCAAGTGCGGCCGCCATTGGCGATTCCCGCTGCATGAAAGGCATCACCCTGCTCTGCAGACTTGACCGAAAAACCAATGGTGCTGCCGTTACCATGGGTCGCTGGATCGCCGTTGATGGGCGTGGTGATGCCAAAGGTGCCGCTTGGGCTGCGGTAAAAATACCGGTTTTTATTGGCAACGCCGGGCCCGTAACCCAAGGTACCGAGTAAGGCGTCGTAAAACTTCTTAGAAACTTCTAGGTCGTTTACCCCCAACATCACATGACTGAACATTGCGTTCTCCATAAAGGCCCGAAAGTGGGCAATTCGAATCAAGTCAATGGTACTTGATGAAAAACCCCCGCGCTCGAGCGGGTTCTGCTATTGCCAGTCGCCAAGGTGGTAGCGAATCAAGCCTACTTGCTTCATGCTCCGTTTTGAGGGCTTTATTTCACAAACTGCGAACCATAAAGCTCACAACAAGAAGTTAATTCACGATCTGGACAAATATATGAATCCCCAACCCGACCTTTTGGAATCCTGGCTGGCGCAAGAGCGCTCTGCGCGGCAACGCCTAGATGCGGGTGCAGGCCCTGGCGTGGCCACACCCGAGCAAACAGCCGGCAAAACCGGCTTAGAGGTTATGCAAGGCTTGCTCAGCGGAGAGTTACCCTACGCCAGCATTGCCAAAACCATGGACTTCATGTTGATTGAGGTCAGCTTAGGTGAAGCGATTTTCCAAGGTACCCCCGGAAACCAGCATCTGAACCCTTTGGGCACCGTGCACGGAGGCTGGTTTGCCACTTTGCTAGATTCCGCTTTAGGCTGCGCCGTGCACACCATGATGCCGCCAGGGCGCGGCTACACCACGGCCGATCTGAGTGTGAAATTGGTACGACCCATCACGCCTAAAGTGCAACGCGTGCGGGCTATTGGTAAAGTTCTCCACTGCGGACGCCAACTGGCAACAGCGGAGGCTCAGCTGGTGGGTCCGGACGGCAAGTTATACGCCCACGCCAGCACTGCTTGCCTTGTTTTTGACATGCCTTCCTTTAAAACTTCCGGAAACTGAACATGAGACTACTTCACACCATGTTGCGCGTTGGCAACTTGCAACGCTCCATCGACTTCTACACCCAGGTGCTGGGCATGAAGTTGCTGCGCACCTCCGAAAACACCGACTACAAATATTCTTTGGCCTTTGTGGGCTACGGCAACAACCCCGACCACGCCGAGCTGGAGCTGACCTACAACTGGGGCGTTGAAAGCTATGAAATGGGCACCGCTTATGGCCACATTGCTTTGGGCGTTCCCGATGCATACGCGGCCTGCGAAAAAATCAAAGCCTCAGGTGGCAACGTCACCCGTGAAGCCGGCCCAGTCAAAGGCGGCAGCACTGTCATTGCTTTTGTGACCGACCCGGATGGTTACAAGGTCGAATTGATCCAACGCCCCGAATACGCGAGTGACCAGGCTTAGAGCCTGTCAATCAAGCGCCAGAGCGATCCATCAGCGAGGCAACTGACTGGCCTCGCGTGCCAGCGCTTCAATTCGGGCCCAATCGCCTTGAGCCAATGCGTCAGCTGGCACCAACCATGAGCCGCCGACACAAGCCACATTCGGCAGACTCAGCAAATCTTGGGCGTTTTGTTGAGTCACGCCACCGGTTGGACAAAACGTGACATCGAAGAACGGACCTGACCAAGCCTTGAGCAAAGCGGGGCCGCCGGCTTGCATGGCCGGAAAAAACTTCAGCTGGGTGTAGCCGTCTTCTTGCGCCATCATGATTTCGCTGCCCGTGGCCACACCGGGCAACAAAGACAAGCCATTGTCACGACAAGCCTGCCCCACCGCACGGGTAAAACCAGGGCTGACAGCAAAACGGGCACCCGCTTTGGCTGCGGCCACAGCATCGGCTGGGCTGCGCACCGTGCCTGCGCCCACCACGGCATCCGGCACTTCTTTGGCAATGGCTTCCATGCAGGCCAGCGCTTGGGGGGTGCGCAAGGTCACCTCCAGCATGCGAATACCCCCTGCGACCAGTGCACGCGCCATGGGCACTGCGTGCGCCACATCGTGCAACACAATCACGGGAATCACGGGGGCGTCCTGCATGACTTGCAGCGCGGTCAATGGACCTTTGAGATTTACAGCCATGTGCAGGCTCCTTCTTCGGCTTTGAGCGCATTGCGGCGCAGATTTGAAAACAGTTCACGGCCCATACCGACGCTGTTTTCAGCGCTTAGATGGGCAGGCATTTGGGCCACCGGACGGGCTGCCCATTCGGCCTCACTGAGCAAGACTTGCAAGGTGCCGCGAATGCCGTCAAGGCGAATCAGGTCACCGTCTTGCACTTTGGCCAACGGCCCCCCCGAGGCCGCCTCGGGCGAGACATGGATGGCGGCCGGCACTTTGCCCGAGGCCCCGCTCATGCGGCCATCGGTCACCAAAGCCACTTTGAAACCCTTGCCTTGCAGCACCGCCAGCGGCGGCGTGAGCTTGTGCAATTCGGGCATGCCATTGGCTTGTGGCCCCTGCCAACGCACCACACAAACCACATCGCGGTCCAACTCTCCAGCTTTAAAGGCCGCATGCAATTCATCCTGAGAACTGAAGACGCGGGCTGGCGCTTCGATCTGATGAAACGCTTCAGGGACGGCTGAAATCTTGATCACACTGCGGCCCAAATTGCCCTGCAGCAGTTTTAATCCACCCGTGGCACTGAAAGGGTTTTGCGCCGAGCGAACCACGGTTTCGTCTTTGGAGGGACCAGAATCTGACCAACTCAACTGGCCGTTCTGACCAGATGGAATGCGGGTGAACTCTCGCAAGCCCCCCGGGCGCACGGTCAAAACGTCTGCATGCATAAAGCCTGCATCCAGCAATTCGCGGATCACAAAGCCCGGGCCGCCTGCGGCTTGGAATTGGTTCACGTCGGCGCTGCCATTGGGGTACACACGGGTTAGCAAGGGCACGACATCGGACAGGGCCGAAAAGTCATCCCAATCGATCACGATGCCCGCAGCGCGCGCCACCGCCACCCAATGGATCAAGTGATTGGTCGAACCGCCCGTAGCCAACAGCGCAACCATGGCATTGACAATGCAACGCTCGTCCACCACATGGCCTATAGGGGTAAAGTTTTTACCATTCACCAACTCAAGCACTGTTCGCGCGGCTTCGCGTGTGAGCGCTTGGCGTACACCTTCCCCCGGGTTAATGAAGGCGGTACCCGGAACATGCAGGCCCATGGCCTCCAACAACATCTGGTTGCTGTTGGCCGTGCCATAAAAGGTGCAAGTGCCCTCACCATGATAGGCCGCAGATTCGGCCTCCAGCAATTCGGGACGCCCGACTTGCCCCAAAGCCGCTTTCTCGCGCACCTTGGATTTTTCATTGTTTGAAAGACCACTGGTCATCGGGCCTGCGGGCACAAAAACCGTGGGCAGATGGCCAAACTGCAAAGCCCCAATCAGCAGGCCGGGCACGATTTTGTCGCACACACCCAACATCAAAACAGCGTCAAAAACGTCATGACTGAGCGAAACGGCAGTGGCCATCGCTATCACATCTCGACTGAAAAGACTCAATTCCATGCCCGGTGTCCCTTGGGTCACGCCATCACACATGGCCGGCACGCCACCGGCCACTTGGGCCGTCGCGCCCAGTTTGCGGGCTTCGTCTTTGATCAGATCAGGGTAATGTTGCAAGGGCGCATGGGCCGACAGCAGATCGTTGTAGGCGTTGACGATGCCGATATTGGGCGCTCTCGGGGCGACCACCTTGATTTTGTCTAGCGCCGTGGCGCGTTCTTTGTCGGCCTGGGGCATGGCTGCAAAAGCATGGGCCACATTGGCACAACCCAGTCGCTGCGCACCGGGATCGCGCTGGGCAGCGGAATCTACCTGCTTTAAATAGGCTTGCCGGGTTGGCCGACTGCGCTGAACAATGCGCTCGGTCACTGCCAAGAGGGTTGGATGAAGTGTCATGTTTTTGCGAAATAAGCTGCGTTGTAACAAAATTACATGCGCGATGGTAACCGTGTTCCTGCTTCGTGGGTTTAAAAAGGGGTTACAGAACGGGTACAACCCGCATTCCCCTCACCATTCAACCCTTTTTGGCCACCGGGCCACCTCCCGTCTTTAGCTGCATATACTTCCGCCATGAACATCGCCGACCTGCGCAAGAGCTACGAAAAAGCAGAGCTCAATGAAACCGCCTCTGAGGCCAACCCACTGAAACAATTTGAGCAGTGGCTGCAAGAAGCCATAGCGGCCGAAGTGCCCGAACCCAACGCCATGACGCTGGCCACTGTGGCCGGTAATTTGCGCCCCAGCACACGCGTGGTGCTGATCAAAGGCTGCGACGAGCGTGGCATCGTCTGGTACACCAACTACGACAGCCGTAAAGGCCACGAACTGGCGGGCAACCCCTATGCCGCCTTGCAATTTCACTGGGTAGAACTTGAAAGGGTGGTGCGTATAGAAGGACGGGTCGAAAAAGTGAGTGACGAAGAAAGCGACGCTTATTTTCACAGTCGCCCACTGGACTCGCGCATCGGGGCCTGGGCTTCACCGCAAAGCCAGGTGATTGAGGGCCGAACTGTGTTGGTGACCAACGCTGCGAAATATGCCGCACAGTTTTTACTGAACCCACCACGTCCACCGCATTGGGGCGGGTACCGGTTGGTTCCCGACGAATGGCAGTTTTGGCAAGGCCGTAAAAGCCGCCTGCATGACCGTTTGCGTTACACGCCATCGGGTGACCAGTGGTTACGGGAACGGCTGGCCCCTTAAGCGCCTGCCCAGCTAGACAAGCCAGGTTCAGCTGGCTGGTGCAGCGGTGCTGCCGCGAATCACCAATTCAAATGGCAACAAAGACTGTGCAGCAATGACTTCTCCCGAAATGGCAGAAAGCATGTACTGCGCTGCAATTCGGCCCAAGTCTTGCGTGGGCAGGCTGACCGTGGTGAGACCCGGATTGATGGCCCCTGATATCTCAAGATCGTCGATACCGCAAATGGACAGCTGTTCTGGAATCTTCAGATTCATGCGTTGCGCCTCCAGCATAGCGCCCACCGCCAGAAGGTCGTTGCCACAAAAGATGGCTGTCGGGGGTTGCCGGGCACTCATCAGTTTGCGAAGCCCTAAACGTCCCCCCTCCATATTGAATGCTTGCTCAGAAAGCAGGCCAGGCGGTAAAGTCAAATTGGCCAATGCGAGGGCCTGACGGGCACCTTCAATACGGCTACGGGCTCGGTCATTGTGCGATGTCAGACCAGAAATGACGCCGATGCGCCGGTGGCCCAAGCCCAACAAGTGTTCCGTCGCCATGCGTGCCGCACCTTCATTGTCGAAACCCAGCGAGGGCAATCGCGGATCGCAGGACCAGGTCAACAAAGTGGGTTTGCGCCAAAGGCTTAAAGCCTTCCAAAGTCGGGGCGCATGGTCGGTTCCTACCAAGACCAAGGAATCCACGCCGCGTTGCTGCAAGGCGCGAACCAACTCAAACTCTGTCACTGGATCGTATTCATGGCTGGCCACCAGCAACTGATAGCCCGCCTGCGCCAACGTGGTCTGCATGGCTTGGGTACTGCGGGCAAAAATGGCGTGGTCCAGCGTGGGAATGACACAGCCCACGGTGTGCGTGCGTCCCGATGCCAGGGCCCTCGCCGCAGCGTCCGGTTGGTAGTCCAGTTTGCGAACAGCAGCCAACACCAGTTCCCTGGTGCTGATGCGCACGACACCCGGATTGCTCAGTACGCGCGAAACAGTCGCAGTTGAAACCCCCGCTTCGCGGGCTACTTCCTCGATCGTGATGCGATGGTCCATGGCGGCGAGCATGCCACAAGAACAAATTCAGCAGAAGAAAAATGTAAGCGCTTTCTAAAAAATTTTTCAGTGTTTTCCCTAGTTATTCTTATTAAATCGGGTTTTACGGGTTGACACAAAAAATCAATGGAGCGAAAGTAAATGCAAGCGCTTACATTTTTTAAAGCGCATTGAAAACAGATTTAAGAAGGAACATCGGTGGCCCGAACCCAGCCTAAAAGTTACCGCAGAGTCGTGGTCGGCATCGCAACGGTGTCCTTGCTGCTGGCTTTGTGGTACGTGGCAACCACCGCCACTGGGTTCATCAACCCCTCGCGTTTTCCACGCCCTCATGAAGTACTGAGCGCATTCAACTTCATTCAGACCGAAGGCTACGGCAACGGCAAACTGCACCAGCATGTCTTGCACAGCCTCAAACTGGTCGCCATGGGATTTTCGGTCGCTGTTGGTGTCGGCGTTCCCTTGGGTTTGTTAATGGGCTACTCTCGTCGGGCAGAGGCCCTGATCAATCCGGCGTTCTTGCTGTTGCGGCCCATCCCCCCTCTGGCCTGGATTCCCCTGGCCATCGTCTGGCTTGGACTGGATGACGGATCCAAAATTTTGGTCATTTTCGTTGCCGCATTTGTGCCCTCGGTGATCAACAGCTACACCGGCGTACGCAACATCGAAACGCCGATCATGGAAGCGGCCAGAATGCTCGGCATCAAGGGATGGCGATTGGTCTTCGAAGTACTGGTCCCAGGGGCGATGCCCATGATATTTACAGGGTTGAGGCTGTCTTTGCAAGCCAGTTGGACAACCCTGGTGGCAGCGGAACTGATCGGGGCACTTTACGGCTTGGGCAGCATCCTGAACCAGGCTGCGCAAGACATATTCCCCGCCATGATCTTGGTAGCGATGGTGTTTGTCGGTGTGTGCGGAGCATCGACAACCTGGCTCCTCGGTCGGCTTGAAAATCTCGCCATGCCTTGGCGGCATGGCAGGGTGGCCGCATGACCGCCCCACTGAACCGCAAACAATTTTGGCGTCTGACCGTCACGGGCACCGTGGCTTTCTTGGGCTTTTGGTATTTGGCCCGCCTGTTGCATTTCTCGCCGCCGCAGTTTTTGCCCATGCCCCACGAAGTGTTGATCAAAATGATTGACTTGCTGCACAACCCATTTGCAGGGGCCACGCTCCCAGAACACATGCTCGCCAGCATGAAACGATTTGGCATGGGTTTTGGCCTGGCCGCTTTAATTGGAGTTCCACTGGGTTTGGCCATGGGCTGGTTTCGCTGGCTGGATGATGTTGTGACACCGCTTTTTGACAGTGTGCGCTTCATCGCGCCGGTGGCTTGGGTCCCTTTTGCGGCACTTTGGTTTGGAACAGGCATCGGGGGGCCTACCCTGATTATTTTTGCTGGCGCCTTTCCACCCTGCCTGATCAATGCCTATCGGGGTGCCCGGGATGTCGACATCCGCTACCTCGAGGCGGCCAGCATGTTGGGCGTGGGGAGTTTCAAAACCATTTCCGAAGTTTTGTTCCCTGCCTCTATCCCCTCCATCATTGCAGGGCTTCGAATTGGCGCAGGTCTGGGCTGGCTGTCTCTGGTGGGGGCTGAGCTGATTGTGGCCAGCAGCGGAATGGGCAATCTGATTGTCCGAGCGCAAAGCGCCCTGGCGACCGACACCGTGATGGCCGGAATGATTGCAATCGGCATGGTGGGCGTGGTCATTGACGTACTGATCCGGAAACTGGAGCGAATTTTGTTGAAACACCGAAACGCCTAAGTCGACAATTTTTTACAAAGACTAATTGCCCATGGCCACCATCCAATTCACCGATGTCACACGCATTTTCCAACGCGATGGCAAGGATTTCCTCACGCTAGACCAGATTAACCTGACCGTGCAAGACCAAGAGTTTGTGGCGATTGTGGGCCCCTCGGGTTGTGGCAAAACCACCTGCATGCGCATGGCAGCTGGGCTTGAGTTCCCAAGTTCCGGCACGGTCAAAGTGAACAATGTCGTGGTGACTGAGCCGGGGCCCGACCGTGCCGTGGTGTTTCAGCAATTTGCACTCTTCCCCTGGAAGTCGGTGCACGAAAACATCGACTTCGGCTTGCGCAGCAAAGGCTTGCCCAAGGAGGAGCGCGAAAAGCTCATTGCCCATTACATTGAACTCATGAACCTCAAGGGTTACGAAAGCGCCTACCCGCACCAACTTTCAGGAGGCATGCAACAACGGGTGGCGATTGCGCGGGCCTATGCACTGGATCCGCAGGTGCTGTTAATGGATGAGCCCTTTGGTGCACTCGATGCCCAAACCCGTGTGGTCATGCAAGAGGAACTGGTCAGGCTTGCAAGAAAAAATCCGCGCACCGTGCTCTTCATTACCCACGCAGTCGAAGAAGCCGTTTATCTGGCAGATCGCGTGGTGGTGATGACCAGTCGGCCAGGAAAAATCAAAGAAATTCTTGATGTGAGGTCTGTTCGTGAAGCCGAGAAATGGGATCGACACAGCAAGATTGAAGACGTGATGGACCTTGAGAGTTTTGTCCATTTACGCACCCGCATCTGGAAGTCATTGCGTGAAGAGCACGCCGGCACAGATCATTGAACCGCCCCCTTAAACCCCAACCCAACCTTAAACCCAAGGAGACACTGAAATGAAAAAATTAACTGCTGCTGCGTTAGGCATGAGTCTTGTCTTTGGCATGGTCTCTGGCGTCCAAGCCCAGGCGCTGACCCCCATCAAAATCAGTTACCAACCCTCGCTTTACTGGGCCCTGCCCTTCCACATCGCCACCGAAAAAGGCTGGTGGAAAGACGTGGGTCTTGCCCCCGAGTTTTCCACCTTTCCGGCTGGCGTTCCGCAAATTGCCGCCTCGGCAGCGGGCTCTTGGGATGTGGGTGGCACCGGATCAGTGCCTGCCGTGCTGGGCCATGTCCGCTTTGGCATTAAAACCATTGGCTTGACCAACGACGAATCTGCCGCCAACGGTCTGATCGGCAGCAGCAAAGCCGCCGCCGATTTCGCCAAAGACCCGGCCGCAGCACTGCGTGGCAAAACCATCACACTGACCCAAAACTCCACCGCCGACTTTGCTGTACAAGCCTGCCTGAAGAAATACGGCCTCAAAAAGTCGGATGTCGTCATGAAAAACATGGGACAAGCTGAAATCATCTCCGCCCTCTCGTCAAATAACTCAGATCTGGCGGGCATGTGGGCGCCCAACACCTACACGGTAGAAGAAAAAGCGGGCGCGAAAATGCTTTGCAATGGCAAAGACAGCGGTGCGATCGTCCCGGGCGCTTTGATTGCGCGTGGCGACTATGCCAAGCAAAACCCCCAAAACGTCGCCAAGTTCCTGGCCGTTTACCTGCGTGCATGGAGCTGGATGTCGGTCAACCGACCTGAAGCGATTCGGATGATGAAAGACTTTTATGCCAAAGGGGGCGTCAGCATCAGCGACGCCGCCATGAACAAAGAGTTCGCGACCCGACCCACTTTTAACTTGGCACAGCAACTCAAGGCCATGGAGCGTACAGGGGGCAATGCCAACTCCACGATGGACGGCTGGTTCAATGAACTTTCTGGCTTCATGCGCGAAACCGGTGCCGTGCAGCAAGTGCCTGCGGTGGCTGATTTTGTAACCGATGAATACATGAAATTGGTTCAGGCAGATCCTAAACTGCGTGAAATGGCCAACTCGACTCGGTAACGATTCAAACCTGAACTTGGCGAGATCCGCCAAGTTCAGGCCTACATTTAGTTTGAAAATTTGTGCCTGCAGTGCAGTGCACATGGGGATTATTTGCCTTCATGACGGCCCCCATTAGAGTGCCCCCAACCAGGAGATGAACGTGGCCATCACGTATTTGAAAAAAGCTGACAAAACACCCGAAACCGAAACGGCCACGGCACAGCAGGTTGTCACCACCATGCTGGCCGAAATCCAAAAAAACGGTGAAGCTGCGGTGCTGAAATACGCCGCCGATCTGGACCAATGGACGGGCGACATCATCGTGACGCCAGAGCAAATTGCAGCCAATGCGCGCGAAGTGCCTGAACAAGTCAAAGCCGACATTGACTTTGCGATCAAGCAAGTTTTTGATTTTGCCCAGGCGCAACGGCGTTCACTTTCTGAGTTTCAGGTTGAATTGCACCGTGGCGTCACGGCCGGTCAGCGGGTCCTGCCCGTCAATGTGGCGGGCTGTTATGCCCCTGCAGGACGTTATGCCCACATTGCCAGTGCCTACATGGGCGTGGCGACCGCCAAGGCCGCAGGGGTCAAAACCATCATTGCCTGCTCGGGCCCCTTCAGAGGTGGCCCCATGCACCCTTATCTGCTTTACGCATTTAACAAAGCAGGTGCCGACATCATCATGACGTTGGGTGGCGTGCAAGCCATTGCGGCCATGGCCAATGGCCTATTTACAGGCAAACCGGCCGACGTGATCGTGGGCCCCGGCAACAAATTTGTGGCAGAAGCCAAGCGCACCTTATTCGGTAAAGTGGGCATTGATGTATTTGCAGGCCCCTCTGAAATTGGCATCATCGCCGACGACACCGCCGACCCCGCCATGGTTGCAAGCGATCTGGTGGGGCAGGCAGAGCATGGGCATGAATCTCCCGCCTGGCTCTTCACCACCAGCCGAAGGGTGGCCGAAGAGGTCATGCGAAGGGTGCCCTTACTCATCGACACCCTGCCCCCCACGGCCAAAGATGCCGCCGGTGCGGCATGGCGCGATTACGGCGAAGTCATGCTATGCGATACACGAGAAGAAGTGGCTGAACTCTCTGACCGTTATGCCAGCGAGCACCTAGAGGTCCACGCGGCCGACCTGGATTGGTGGCTTAAAACCCTGACCTGCTATGGCTCCTTGTTTTTGGGCGAGGAAACCACGGTGGCCTATGGCGACAAGGCCAGCGGCCCCAACCATGTTTTGCCCACCAAGGGAGCGGCTCGGTATTCTGGCGGTTTGTCGGTACACAAATTTCTCAAAACCTTTACTTGGCAAAAAATGACCCGGGAAGCAGCACGGGACATCGGTCTCGCGACCGCGCGGATTTCCAGACTGGAAGGCATGGAAGCCCATGCGCGCACCGCAGACGACCGACTGGCCAAGTATTTCCCAGGTGAGGGTTTTGAGCTGGGCGAGCCCGTGAAGGTCTGATCGTTCAAGCCCTTACAACGCCTACCGATCAACACATTCAAGTCAACCGGCATGAGCGCCCTCACATCTTTATTTGATCTTTCCGGTCGCACGGCCTTGGTCACGGGGGGCAGCTCCGGTCTGGGTGAAGCCATGGCAGAGGCGCTGGGCAAAGCGGGGGCGCAAGTGATTTTGCTGGCCCGCCGCATGGACATGCTGCAACTGTCTGCTGAAAAACTCAGCGCAATGGGTATTCGGGTTCGTGTTTTGGCCTGCGATTTGTCCACACCCGAGGCCGCACAGGCAGGAGGGCGAGAAGCCTTGACCTTGGGCCCTGTCGATATTTTGGTCAATGCTGCGGGCGTTAACCTGCGGGAGCCTTTTGGCGAGGTCAGTGTGGGGAGCTGGATGACGCAGATCAACCTCCACCTGAGCGCCCCATTTTTTCTGACTCAAGCACTGGCCCCCAGCATGAAACAACGGGGTTGGGGACGCATTCTCAATATCGCCAGCCTGCAAAGCACCCGAGCATTTGCAAACAGTGCGCCTTATGGTGCAGGCAAAGGCGGCATTGTTCAGCTGACCCGAGCCATCGCGCAGGAGTGGGGTCCGTACGGCATCACTTGCAATGCTATTGGGCCGGGGTTTTTTCCCACGGCCCTGACCGCCCCGGTCTTTGACAACGCAGAACTGGCCGCGCGACATGCGGCACAAACTTGTTTGGGGCGCAATGGTGAGCTCAGTGACATCCATGGCCTCACGGTTTTTCTGGCCAGCAATGCCGCCTCCTACCTGACCGGCCAGACCCTCATGCTAGATGGTGGCTACACCGCAAAGTGACTCTCCATGACCGAACAAGACATTGACGCTTTCTGGATGCCCTTCACGCCCAACCGGCAATTCAAGGCCGAGCCTCGCATGGTGGTTTCAGCGCAAGGCATTGCCTACCGCACAAGAGAAGGTCACGAAGTACTGGATGGCACCTCAGGGCTTTGGTGCGTGGGGGCCGGCCATCGCCATCCCCGCATTGCGGCCGCCATGAAAGCACAGATTGACACCCTGGACTTTGCTTCGAATTTTCAGGTCGGGCATCCCGGTGCTTTTGCTTTATCGGAACGCATTGCAGACTTGGCCCCCAAAGGCTTGGACCGTGTCTTTTTGGTCAACAGTGGCTCTGAGGCTTGCGACACGGCTATGAAGATCGCATTGGCTTATTGGCAAGCCATGGGTCAAGGACAGCGCTCTCTTTTTGTGGGCCGCGAGCGCGGTTTTCATGGGGTGGGGTTTGGTGGCATATCGGTGGGTGGCATGACCAACAACCGGCGTGCTTTTGGCGGTGCCATGTTGCGCGCTGACCACCTGCGCAGCACCTGGGATCCGTTGACCCAAGCCTTTGTTAGGGGCCAACCCCAGACCGGGGCAGAGATGGCGGATGAACTCGAGACACGCATTGTTTCCCTTCACGGGGCGTCCAACATTGCCGCAGTGATCGTGGAGCCGGTCGCAGGCTCTACGGGTCTGTTGGTACCGCCTGTTGGCTATTTGCAAAGGTTGCGTGAAATTTGTGACCGCCACGGCTTGTTGTTGATCTTTGATGAAGTCATCACCGGCTTTGGTCGGTTCGGGGGCATGTTTGCCGCCGATGTTTTCGGTGTCGTGCCCGACATGATTCTTTTCGCCAAAACCATCAGCAACGGAGCGGCCCCACTGGGTGGCGTGATCGTTCACCGTCGAATACACGACGCTTTGATGCAAGGCCCCACCCACCTTGCCGAGTTGATGCATGGCTACACCTGCTCGGGCCACCCCTTGGCATGCGCTGCCGGACTGGCCATGTTGGATGTGCTGCAAGACGAAGGACTGGTGGCACAGGCACGCAGCCTGGCCCAACCCTTTGAGGACGCTGTTCACCAATTGTCTGAACTGCCGAGCGTGGTCAGCGTCCGTAATTTAGGACTGGCGGCCGGCGTTGAACTGAAAATGCTGGACGGCCAACCGGGCCGGCACGGTGCCATGGTGCAAGCCGCAGCCTTTGACCGGGGTCTGTTGACCCGTGCACCAGGAGATTCCGTGGTACTGGCTCCCCCCTTTATTTGTACCCCTGAAAACCTGCGGGATATGGTCGAGCGTCTGGGTGACGCCATCAAGGCAACTGCCCGCCAAATGGAGACGCACCCATGAAAGCCCTGGTTTACACCAACCCCCTCGAAGTGCAACTGTTGGACCGCCCAGAGCCCGATCTGGTGGCGGGCGAGGTTGTTTTACGCATTGACGCCGTGGGCATCTGCGGCTCCGACATGCACGCCTACCATGGTCACGACCCCCGTCGCAAACCGGGTCTGGTGCTGGGTCACGAATTCTGTGGCACGGTGGTCAAGAGTGCGGCCCCGGGCTTTGCGCAAGGCTTACGCGTCACGGGTAACCCCTTGATCACATGCGGGGTTTGCGACTATTGCGTACAAGGTAGAAACAACCTTTGCAGCCGTCGCACCATGGTCGGCATGACCCGCCCGGGTGCCTTTGCCGAGTACATGTCGATTCCTGCGGCCTCATTGATTAACATGCCGCAAGACATGTCCCCCGTTCATGCCGCCCTGACCGAACCTGCTGCGACTGCGCTGCACGCCGTCAACATGAGCATGAAAGCCATGGCCCGTCCGTTGCCTGAAAACCGAACCCTCATTTTGGGGGGTGGTGCCATTGGCATGCTGGCAGCCCTGCTGCTTAAAAACTATGGCGCTCGCGGCACCGTGTTGGCCGAAGTCAACCCGCTCCGCCGCCATTCGGCTGAACAGCATGCCGGAGTCGAGACTTACGATCCCCGCGAAACCCAGCCCGAAGAAAATGGTTTTGACTACGTGATTGACGCCGTGGGCAGCAAAGTGACCCGAGTCGCCGCACTCAACGCGGTCAAGCCCGGGGGCGTGGTGATGCACATTGGTTTGCAAGACTGGGCCAGTGAGATTGACATGCGCAAACTCACCCTGGCTGAAATCACACTCATGGGCACCTACACCTACACCACAGCCGACCTGAGGGCCACCGTCAAACTTTTGCACGAAGGCGCATTCGGAGATTTGTCTTGGGTGCAAAGTTTTTCGCTTGCAGAGGGTGCACAAGCCTTTGCAGATCTGGACAGTGGCCGTCTGGCCTCCAGCAAGGTCGTCTTGCTGCCCTAGTGGTTTGGTTTTGGCCGAAATGGCCAAAACGGCCGAAACGACTGAAATGGCTGTGAGCATTCAATCTGTTTGCTTTCCGAGGCCTTTATGGGCCATAAATGTCCATTTGGAAATGATCTGGCTTTGCGCCACTTCAGGGAAAACCCGCTCCATAAATTCATATAGATGATTTATATTAATTTCAAGTTCAAGCAATTGGACTTCGACTCCAAAATCCGGGCTCCATCGCCCTGATGACTTAATCAACTCAGGAGATTTCAGTGATCCATTGCGTACTGCATGAAGAAAAGGACAGCGTTGCCGTTGTTGTGGTCGAGGGCATTCAGGCCGGTCAAGACATGAACGCCTTGATCTTGGATGACAACCGCACCATCACGATCAAGGCCAATGCGGCCATCCCGATCGGGCACAAAGTGGCGGTCAAGGCCATGGCTCTAGGTGACACCGTCATCAAATACGGCACAGACATTGGCAAGGTAGTGGCAGCCATTGCCATTGGCGACCACGCCCATGTGCACAACATCAAAACCAAGCGCTGGTAATTAAAGCCCGCAGCTCGCACTCACTCATCAAGGCATTTCTCATGACCATCATTGACAAAAATACGACCTTCTGGGGCTACCGCCGCGAAAACGGACGCGTCGGCGTTCGCAACCACGTCATCATCTTGCCCTTGGACGACTTGTCCAATGCCGCTGCCGAGGCGGTTGCGCATGCCATCAAAGGCACCATGGCCATCCCCCATCCCTATGGTCGCCTGCAATTTGGGGCCGATCTGGAGCTGCACTTTCGCACGCTGATCGGTGCCGGTTCCAACCCGAACGTGGCGGCCGTGGTGGTCATCGGCATCGAAGACAGTTGGACCAAAAAAGTGGTGGACGGCATCGCAGCCACCGGAAAACCTGTCATTGGTTTTGGCATTGAAGGCCACGGCGACCATGACACCATCATGCGAGCCTCCCAGGCGGCCAAAAAGATGGTCCAGCACGCCACCAGTCTTTTCCGTGTGGAATGCCCTATTTCAGACCTTTGGATCTCCACCAAATGCGGCGAATCCGACACCACCTCGGGTTGCGGAGCGAACCCCACCGTCGGCAACGCCTTTGACAAACTTTATGACTTGGGCACCACCCTGGTCTTTGGCGAAACCTCTGAGTTGACCGGCGGCGAACACTTGGTCGCAGCCCGCTGCCGTACGGAACAAGTGCGCACCGACTTCATGAAGATGTTCAACAATTACCAGGACATGATCAAGCGTCATGCCACAACGGACTTGTCGGACTCTCAGCCTACCAAGGGCAATATTGCGGGTGGCCTGACCACAATTGAAGAAAAAGCACTGGGCAACATCCAAAAAATCGGTAAAAAATGCATCGTCGATGGGGTCTTGGACAAGGCAGAAACCCCAACGGGTTCAGGGCTGTGGTTCATGGACTCCTCCTCTGCCGCCGCAGAGATGGTGACCTTGTGTGCTGCCTCAGGTTTTGCCGTGCACTTTTTCCCCACGGGCCAAGGCAACGTCATCGGCAATGCCATCGTGCCGGTTATCAAAATCTGCGCCAACCCCCGCACCGTGCGCCTGATGAGTGAGCACATTGATGTAGATTGCTCTGGCTTGCTGCAGCAAGAACAAACCATGGACGCGGCAGGAGACTTGTTGCTCGACATGATGATGCAGACGATCAACGGCCGCTTCACTGCCGCAGAGGCATTGGGACACCGCGAATTCGTCATGACACGTTTGTTCGAAAGCGCTTAAAAGATCCTGCGCTCTGGCGCTCTTGCTCTTGCACTTGCAAGGCTGTCCCCGGGTTGAGTCTCAAGCTCAACCCGGTCCATTCATTCAGAGGAGTTACCTATGACCACCAGAAGATTGGCACTTCAATCCTTGGCCACCACTGCGGCGGTGTCGCTGGCCCCCTCTTTGGCCAGTGCGCAAGGGGCGGGGGACTTCCCTGCCAAACCGATTCGTTACATCGTTCCTTTTGCACCCGGCGGTCAGACCGATGTCATGGCACGCTTGGTGGGTCAATTCGCCAGCACCGAGTTCAAGCAATCGGTTGTGGTGGATAACCGTGCGGGGGCGAGCGGCAATCTGGGGGCCGACTTGGCAGCCAAAGCCCCGCCCGATGGCTACACCTGGCTGGCCATCACCTTGGCCCATGCTGTCAATCAGTCACTTTTCCCTACCCTGCCTTATAGCCTCGAGAAAAACCTCACGGCGGTCGCCCACTTGGCCAGCAGCCCCTTGGTTTTGGTGGTCAACGAAAGCAATCCCGCTAAAAATCTGGCTGAGTTTTTAGCCCAAGCGCGTGCCAAGCGGCTCAGCGCAGGCTCCAGTGGCAATGGCACGCCACCGCATCTTGGCTTGGAACTGTTGGCACTCAATGCCAAGTTTGATGTGACCCACATCCCTTACAAAGGCGGAGCCCCTTCGCTGAACGACTTGCTCGGCTCGCAGATCGACTTCATTGTCTCCAACCTGCCCGAAGCCTCGGTGCATGTGAAGGCCGGCAAGCTCAGGGCATTGGCCATCACATCGGCCAAAAGGCATCCGTTGCTGCCTGATGTGCCCACATTTACCGAGTCCGGACTGCCCGGTGTGGAGCTAGAGAACTGGACAGGCCTCTTGGTGCCCGCCGGAACGCCTCAGGCCGTGGTTGACAAGGTGGCCTCTGCAGCCATCCGTTCACTCCAATCAAAAGACATATCTGAGCGTGTGGCTGCATTGGGATTTGCCCCCACCGGTTTGGGGCCAGCAGCCTTTGCAGACATCATCAAAAAAGATGTGGCGCGGTGGCGTGAGATCGTCAAGACCCGCAACATTCAGGCGGGTTAAAGGCCAGGGTTTCGGCCCAAGCTGATCAACATGCTGTACCCGATATCAGAAGTTCAAAGCTGGGTTGAAGCGGCCCTGACCCAAAATGGCGCTTCCCTGCCGCAAGCCCGGGCCACGGCATTGGCTTTGGTCATGGCGCAAGCCAGCGGTGTCCCCTCACATGGCTTGTCAAGAGTGGCCATGTATGTTGCACACCTTCGTGCCGGACGTGTGCTGGGCAAGGCCAAGCCCCGTGTATCAAACGAGCGTCAAGCGGCATTGTTGATTGATGCAGACAACGGCTTTGCCTTTCCAGCCTGCTACATGGCCATTGAGTTGGCCATTGACCGGGCGAGGCAAAACGGCATCGCCATGGCTGCGGTGACCAACAGCCACCATTTCGGCATGGCGGCTTACCATCTGGACCCTGTGGCCGAAGCCGGTATGGTCGGCATTGCATGTGGCAATTCTCCGGCCGCCATGCCTGCGGCGGGCGGTAAAAAAGCGATTTTCGGAACCAATCCTATTGCGGCCGTTTTTCCCCGCAAAAACCATCCCCCTTTAAGCGTGGACCTGTCGCTGTCCGAAGTCGCTAGGGGCAAACTGATGGTGGCAGCCGAGAAAGGCGAATCCATTCCACTGGGTTGGGCTTTGGACGCTGAAGGCCAACCCACCACCGACCCCAAAAAAGGGCTGGCTGGGTCGATGCTGCCCATGGGCGGCACCAAGGGCGCCATGCTGGCGCTGGTGGTCGAACTGTTGGTCACCACCTTGACGGGTGCGCATTTCGGAGCCGAAGCAGACAGCTTTTTTGTCAACGAAGGTAACCAACCAAAACTCGGGCAAGCCTTCATCGTGATCGACCCGAACGCCTTGGGCGGCAACGCTGTTTACAGCGAACGAATTGAGGCGCTGTTGTCCGCCATGCTGGCCGACGAAGGTGTGCGCCTGCCGGGACAAAGGCGTGCGGATCTGATCGCGACCGCCAAAACCAAGGGCATTGAAGTTCCCCAATCCCTGCTGGATGCAATTCGGTCTTTGGCTTGAAGTAAGCTGCGTGGTCACCCCTTAAAAGTCTTTGAGAATGCTTTACCGCCAGGTCAAACGCCAGCTGATTAACGACATCCAGTCAGGATTGGCCGCACCCGGTGCCGCGCTGCCCAATGAAAAGGATTTAGCTCTGCGGTTCAACGTCTCTGTGGGCACAGTGCGTCGTGCCGTGGACGAACTGGTGGCCGAACATGTGCTGCTGAGGCAACAGGGACGGGGCACCTTTGTGGGCAAACTTGATCGGGAACGGTTCATGTTCCAGTTTTTCAAAATTGCCCCCCGCACTGGCCCCAGCGAGTTTCCCGATGTTCGTTTGCACAAATTCAGCAAATCGAGCGCCAGCCGAACCGAAGCCCAGGCGCTTGGACTGCACGGCACGCAATCTGTTTTTCGCATTGAAAACGTGCTGTACCTCAAAGGGCGTCCCGTGATTCACGACCAAATTGCCATTGCCGCCGCGATGTTCCCCGGACTGACCCAAGCGGCTTTTACGGCACGCACGACCACCATTTATGGCCATTACCAAGCCGCCTATGGCATCACCATTGTGGAAGCCGATGAACGGGTTAGAGCCGAACTGGCCAAACCCGAGAGTGCACAGCTGTTAAATCTAGACCCTGCCAACCCCGTTCTGTGCATCGAGCGGGTGGCCTATACCTTTGATCGAAAACCCGCCGAGTTCAGAACTTCAATAGTCGACACGCGGGATTTTGATTACGTCTCACGCATGCGGGAAGCCGCATGACTAAGCTTGCCTGTCAGGCCCGCGATTTCGCCAAAACCTTGGCCCTGGAAGCTGCAAACAAGCTGCGCCAGAGCGTTGGGCAGAAACACGATGTGGAGTTCAAGTCACCGGGGGATTGGTGCAGCGCGTTGGACCGTCAGATTGAAGACCACCTCAGGCAACGCATCGCTGAGCGTTTCCCGGACCATGGCTTTTTGGGCGAAGAAAGCGCGCACACCGAAATCAAAGAGGGTTTATTGTGGGTGGTTGACCCGATTGATGGCAGCATGAACTTTCTGCGGGGCTACCCACAATACGCGATTTCTATTGCCCTTCTTTCAGACGGCGAGCCGTTGGCAGCCTGCATCGTGGACCCTTCCCGCCAAGAAGTTTTCAGTGCCGCTGCTGGGCATGGGGCCTGCCTCAATGACACGCCTTTGCATGTTGCCCAGACGGTTGCCCTGTCCAAGGCCGTTGCCGCCACGGTTTTCCCCAAGCCCCAATCCACCTGGATGCCTGGCTACCTGACCGAATTTGGCCAAGTGGTGTCCAGCATGGCCGGGGTTCGCAGATCTGGAAGCATGGCGCTCGAACTGGCCTATCTGGCGGCTGGCCGCGTGGATACCTTTTGGGCACACGGCATGGGCAGTTGGGACGCTGCCGCCGGTGTTCTGCTGATTCGGGAAGCCGGGGGCCAAGTGTTCACACTGGACGGCTTGCGCTGGTGCGACTCCCAAAGCATTGCCGCCGCTGCGCCTGGCGTGGCCAAAGCTTGGCTGGCGCTGCTTCGCCCTGAAGCTCATTGAAGGCGTTTTGCTGGGGCAGCAGGAATAAAATTGAGGCCAAGGGCTGGGCGAATGTTCCGGCACAAGGTCTTTAGGGTGGTGGCCGCTCAATGTTTGCTGAGGCCAGCAAGGGGCGTCCATACTGGCCTTAGGCCAGCAGATCCATGTCAACGCGTATGTAATCCCCCCGGTAGGTCAACTCTGCCAAATAAATCACTGTGCCCTGCTTGTCACAGATCACTCGCCTGACCTCGGCCACTGGGGCAGATACTGAAATATTCA
>CAMDXR010000012.1 GCA_945877725.1 Limnohabitans sp. Rim8 | reverse complement strand
AAATGCCATACTTCATGCCGCATTTAATGCGCAGCCAACGCTGACCCAAACTGCCCCCTTGCCCCCCCATTAACAAGCCCGCCCATGTTTCAGCCACCGCCCTTTCCCAATGCATTAAACGCCTGGGCCAGCCAGTTCAAAGGAGAAGTGTCGGACCGGCTCAAAACGCTCATGGGCGAGCGCGTGCGGGCCATCACCGGGGCCACGGGCGATGCCCGTGACTTTTTGCAACCCGCCGGAGACCCGGGCTTGTTTGGCCCCGACTCGGCCGCATGGCAAGTTCACGCGCATTTTGTGGCCATGATGACGGGGGGCTTGTCCTCACTGCTCTTGCAGGCCTTGCACCCCCGGGCTTTGGCGGCCGTGTGGGACCACTCCAGCTTTCGCACCCAATTGCAGGCACGGCTGGGGCGCACCGCCTTTTTTGTGGCCGCCACCACCTATGGCGGAACCGCCGCAGCCTTGCACGCCATTGAACGGGTCAACCGCATCCACGCCAACATTCGCGGCACCCTGCCAGATGGCAAACCTTATGTAGCCAACGAGCCAGAGTTGATCCGCTGGGTCCATCTGGGCGAGACCACCAGTTTTTTGCGCGCCTACCAAGACTTGTCGCTGCAGCCCTTGGGCAACCCAAGGCAAGATCAATACTTTGCCGAAATGGCGCAAGTGGGTCAGCGCCTGGGGGCCACCGATTTACCCGTCACCCGGCACCAGGCCCTGACGCAGTTGCAGGATTTTCAGGCGGACTTGTTGGTCGATGATCGCACCCGTGAAATCATCCGTTTGGTCGAAAACTACCCCTGCGCTCCGCTTGATCGCCCCTTGGTCACCTTGATCGTCAAATCGGCTTTTCAGATGTTGCCCGACTGGGCACTGGCACTTTTGGAAAGACCCCGCAGCTGCGCACTGGAGCAACAAGCCGTGCGTGCGGCACTGCAAGGTGCGGGGGCTTCGCTGAGCTGGGCTTTCAAAGACACCGGAGTGGCCGCACAGGCCCGGCAACGGATGCAAGCGCCTGCGTTCAGGGCTGCTGAATCGTCTCCAGGTACTTGAGCAAAAACACGATGCGCTTGCGTGCCGACCACTCGGCGGTGCGCGCCGAGTCGCTAGGCTGGCTCATGGCCCGCGACTTGAACTCGTTGCACCAGAGCAATTCACGCGCAGCGGATGTTGGCGGAGACTGTTCTGATTTTTTCAAGCAAAAAAATCAGCGAGGAGTTTTCTGGGCAATTGACCGCTCAAACCGATCGCCACCACCCCGGCTTTGAGGCTTGCTGAAGGGGTGACCCGCAGGGAACCATACTTGCCCGCAAATTGAATCTCGTACCAAACCGGTTGATCCGGCAAGCCCGTGGGTACAAAACCCTTGAGCCGCAACAAACCGGACGGCGGTGTTTTCATTCGGTCTTTCAGGTCAGCCAAACTGAAGATGCGTGTGGGACGACTGGACCAAGTCTCGAAGATATCGCCATGCGACAGGCCCGCACCCAGCTCAGGGTCTGCATGGCCGTGGGCATGCGCATGCACATGTGAATGTGAATGGGCATGTGAATGAGGGTGATCCTCTGCCTCACAAGTGCAGTCTGCCGCTGCGGCCTGCGCGGGCAAGGCGTCATGTGCGGGCAAAGACAAACCCGTCAGCATGGGCAAGGGCACTTCGGCATGGCGGGCTTCAAACATCGGGGTGGTGTCCACAATGCGGGCAATTTTTTCGCGCACTTGCTGCACGGTGTCTGGCGTTGTTAAGTCGCAATGGTTCAACACCACCAGACTGGCCGCTTTCAATTGCCGCACCAAGGTGTCGGTCAGCATAGGGTCGGCCATTTGTGCCAAAAAACTGTCGGCATTGACGGTGACCACCACCCCGTCCAGCAGCAGACCGGGATCGGCACGGCCAATTTGGGCAATACGCCAAGGGTCTGAGACCCCGCTGGCCTCCACCACCACGGCGCTGAAGAGCTCGGCCGAATCCAAAATCTTGATCAATGCCAAGGACAAGTCATCGCTGATCTGGCAACACACGCAACCATTGGTCAGTTCAATCGTGTCGCCCGCATTCGACTGGATCAAGTCGGCGTCGATGTTGAGTGAACCGAAATCGTTGACCAAAACCGCCAACCGTTGGCCGTTGGCGTTGCGCAGCCAATGGTTGAGCAAGCTGGTCTTGCCAGAGCCCAAAAATCCACCAATGACGGTCAGGGGCAAGCGTTTGGTCATGGCGCGATGTCAGACCTTTCGGGCTTCAAATACCCGGCCAGACAAGACCGTTCCCCAGACCCGGACATCTTTCAGCAAGGCCGGATCCACGGTCAGGGGGTCGTCTTCGAGCACGCAAAAATCTGCCCGCTTGCCACACTCGATGCTGCCAATTTCATGGTCCAGTTTGAGGGTCCACGCCGCGCCCAAGGTGATGGCGTGCAAGGCCTGGGGCACGCTCAGGCGCTCGGACTCGCCCAACAACCTGCCCTTGGGCGTGATGCGGTTCACGGCGCACCATGCCGTGAAGATCGGCCCCAAAGGGGTCACCGGGGCATCGGAGTGAATGGCCAGCGGTACCCCGGCAGCCAAAGCGCTGCCGCAAGCATCTAGGCGGTTGGCTCGGTCCGGCCCCATGGTCATTTCATAGTGCTGGTCGCCCCAATACCAAAGGTGGTTCGCAAACAGGTTGGCACACAAACCCAGACTGGCCATGCGTCTGAACATGGGTGCGTCGATCATTTGCCCGTGTTGCAAAGTGTGCCGGTGGTCAGCCCGGGGCGCACGCGCCAAGATTCGTTCTATGGCATTGATTGCCACCTCGCTGGCCTCGTCGCCGTTGGTATGGGTATGAATTTGTAAACCGGCGCGGTGGTAGGTTTCAAAGTCGGCCTCAAATTGCTCGGGCGAGGTGACCCAAATGCCGTTGGGTTCACCATTGAAATGGCCCGGCCAGCGCATGCGCGACGAAAACCCCTGAATCGAACCGTCCAGCATCATCTTCACCAAGCCATAACGCAGGCGGTCGGAGTTGCGCGGCATCAGGCTATTGACATGTTCGGCCCCCAGGGCGGCGCCGTGGGTGCCATGAAAAGCCTGAAACGCCGGCAAGATGCGCACACTGCAAGCGTCGTTTGACAAAACGTTTTCCAGCACCGTGCAATCGTGCGGCGTCAGCTTGTTCACCAAATCGGTGGCGGTGGTGACCCCTTGCATACAGGCCAAGGCCGCAAAGGATGCAACCCCCGCTTCGGTCATGGGGGCCAGCAAGCCTGCTGTGCCGATTTTTCTGATCACCAAAAACATGGCCGCTGGTTCTTGCAACTCGCCCGTGGGTTCGCCACTCTGCGCACCGCCTTTGAACTTGACGACGCCCTCAACCTCGTTTTCGGCCGTGATTTCGGCCAACTTCAGCATGGCCGAGTTGACGTTCATCAGATGTCCGTTGGCATGGGCAATGACGATCGGGCGCGTGGCGCTGGCCCGGTCCAGGTGATCAACGGTCATGCGCTCGCCACCAAAATAAATGGGGTCAAAGCCCCAGGCAAGCAGTGGCTCGGTGGCAGGTTTGCCCTGCGCCGTCATGTTGGCATCCACCTGCGTCAAGCGTTCCACCACCGCGTCCATGGAGCGCAAACCGGCCCACACCTTACCCAGGGGATCGCGCCGGTCAAACCAGCCCAGGTAATGCATGTCCCACATGCTGCCCTCCTTGAGGTGGCAGTGCCCCTCAATCAGGCCCGGCATGAGCACCTTGTCCTTGAAGCGCTCGTCCAGCGTGTAAGGGCCCCAACTGGCCAGTTCGGCCAAATCACCCACGCCCAGCACCCGGCCATCGCGCACGGCCACATGCGTGGCCTCGGCTTGCATCGGGTTCATGGTGATGATTTTGCGGGCGGGGTAAACAACAGTGGTCATGGTGGGCTCGGCACTTTCTGCACGCGGCAAATTAAAGGCTGGGGAAACTCAATGGGGTTTGAATGCGGCCATCCACCACATCCACCCGACGACATTGCACCCAATGGTTCGGGGCAATTTCGCGCAGCGGCGGGGCGGCTTGGCTGCAGGCCGGTTCTGCCACCGGGCAGCGGCTGGAAAAGCGGCAACCCGGCGGCGGGTTGATCGGGCTGGGCGGATCGCCACTGAGCTTGATGCGTTGCGCGGCGCGTTTGCGCCCACCGGTCACCGTGGGCACAGCCGACATCAAGGCCACGCTATAAGGATGCAGCGGATGGGCAAAAAACGCTTGGCGCGGTGCGCGTTCGATGATTTGCCCCAAGTACATCACGGCAATTTCGTCGCAAATATGCTCTACCACCGCCATGTCGTGAGAGATAAAAAGATACGTCAGCCCCAGCTCGCGCTGCAAACGGACCAGCAAGTTGAGAATTTGCGCCCGAATGGCAATGTCGAGCGCCGACACGGGTTCGTCGCACACGACCAGTTCAGGCTCGGTGGCCAGTGCCCGCGCGATGTTGATGCGCTGGCGCTGCCCGCCAGAAAACTGGTGCGGAAACAAGTTCTGATGTTCCGGCCGCAAACCCACGGCTTTGAACAAGGCGGCCACCCGTTCAGTGCGCTGCTCGGGTGTGCCCACGTTCATCAAGTCGAGTGGGGCACGCACCACAGCGCCTGCCCGTTCACGCGGATTGAGCGACGAAAAAGGGTCTTGAAAAATGAACTGAAACCGACGCCGGGCTTCACGCAAGGCCTCGCCCTCCAGTTGGCCCAAGTCCAACTCGCCAAGTTGAATCTGCCCCGAGGTCAGGGGCGTGAGTCGGGTGACCGCCAGTGCGGTGGTGGTTTTGCCCGAGCCGGACTCTCCGACCAAGGCCAAGGTGGTGCCACGTTGAATGCTGAAGCTCAAACCGTCTACGGCGCGCACCACCTCGGCGGGCTGAAACCAGCCCTTTTTGGCACGCGGAAAGTGCACATGGAGGTCTTTCACCTCCAACAGGGTGTCGGTGGATGCTGCTGTCATGCCGCTTGGCCTTGGTCTGTGGTCTGTTGCAACTGCAACCAGCACGCCGTCATGTGAGGTGCGGTGTCTGAACTGTGGGTCAGGGTGAACATGGGCGGGGCCTCTTGCGCGCATTTTTCAAGGGCGTGGGTGCAGCGTTCGCGAAACGCGCAAGCTTTGTCCAGCTCCCATATAGAGGGCACCATGCCCGCAATTTCAGCCAATTCGGCACGTTCGCTCTGAAGGCTGCTGCCCAACTCGGGCAAACAATTAATGAGTCCTTGCGTGTAGGGGTGGGCCGGGCGCTCCAGCACTTGCTCGGCAGTGCCTTGCTCAATGATTCGGCCGGCATACATCACCATCACGCGGTCGGCCATTTCAGCCACTGCACCCATGTCGTGGGTGATCAACAAAATGGCCGTGCCTTTTTCACGCTGCAACTCGCGCAGCAAATCAAATATCTGGGCCTGCACCGTCACATCCAGCGCGGTGGTGGGTTCATCGGCAATCAAAATGTCGGGCTGGCAGGCCAGCGCAATGGCAATCATGACCCGCTGTCGCATGCCGCCTGAGAGTTGATGCGGGTACTCGTCCACCCGCCTTTCGGGCGCTGGAATGCCGACCTGTTTGAGCATGGCGATGGCTTGGGTGCGCGCCTCCGAGGCATTCAATCCGGCGTGCAAGCGCAGCGATTCGCCGATCTGGTCGCCCACAGTGAACACCGGGTTGAGCGAGGTCATGGGCTCTTGGAAAATCATGGAGATGCGGTTGCCGCGCACCTGCCGCATGCGCTCCTCTGAGGCGTTGAGCAAATCTTCTCCATGAAACAGCACCCGGCCGCCACTGATCTTGCCGGGCGGAGAAGGGATCAGTCGCAACAGGGCCAGTGCCGTCATGCTTTTGCCGCACCCCGACTCGCCCACCACGCACAACGTCTCTCCCGGTTGAACTTCGATGTTCACGCCGTTCAGCACCATGGCCTTACCACGTCGGCTGTTGAACTCGACTTGGAGGTTTTCTACTTTGAGCAAGGGCTGGGTCATCAACGCTCTCTCAGCTTAGGGTTGAGCGAGTCGTTCAGGCCGTCGCCAATCAGGCTGACACCCAGCACGGTTACAAAAATGGCCGCCCCCGGAAATGCCACGGCCCACCAACCCGAAAAAATATACTGACGGTTAGAGCCGATCATCAGGCCCCAACTCATTTGATTGGGATCACCCAAACCCAAAAATGACAGCCCCGCTTCGAACAAAATGGCGGCACCGATCGCCAAGGTGGCCGACACGATCAAGGGCGGCAAGGCATTGGGCAAGATGACTTGCCAGATGATGCGTGCATGACTGGCCCCAATCGAGCGCTCGGCCCGCACAAACTCTAGGTTGCGGTATTTCATGAACTCGGCCCGTGTCAGGCGCGCCGTGCCGGTCCAGCTGACCACACCAATCGCCAGCGTGATGGTGACGAGTGAAGGCGAAAAAAGGGTGACCACCACCATGGCGAACAACAGCGCTGGCAGCACCTGAAAAAATTCGGTGATGCGCATCAGAACCGCATCCACACGCCCGCCGTAATAACCCGCCATGGCCCCCAACGTGATGCCGATCGAGACGCTCAGAATGGCCGCAATAGCACCTACCAACAGGGTGGCGCGGCCCCCGTAAACCAGGGTCGTGAGGACATCGCGGCCCAGATAGTCGGTGCCCAGAATGGCCTCTTCGGAGAAGGGGGCTGTCAAGGGTGCCGCACGGATTTCAAACGGGTCGGCGCCCATGACCCAAGGCCCCGCAATCGCCACCAACAAGACGAAGCCCAGCAACACCAGCCCGGCAATCGCCGAAGGGTTGCGCATGAACAAACGCGTCGCCTCGCGCCAGGGTCCGTCAACAGGGGCTTCGATTTTCATGAGGTTTTAATTCTGGGGTCGATCAGTCTGTAGCACAGGTCGGTGACCTGGTTCATGACGACCACGACAAGCGATGAGAAAAACAACACCCCCAGCAAAGTGGGGTAGTCACGCCGCAAGACTGACTCGAAGGCCAGACGCCCTAAGCCCGGCCAGTTAAAAACCGTCTCGACCACAATGGCCCCGGCCATGACATTGCCAAATTGCAAGCCCAGCACCGTGACCACGGGCAGCACCGCATTGCGCAAGGCGTGCTTATAAAGCACCACGCCTTCAGACAAACCCTTGGCGCGGGCGGTGCGAATGTAGTCGGCACCCAACACGTCCAGCATGGCGGCACGGGACAAGCGGCTGTATTGGGCGAGATAGACCAAACCCAGGGTCAAGGAGGGCAGCACGAGGTGGTGCACAACATCCAGCACATCGCCCCAGCCCTTGCCCGTGGACTCGATACCCCGCATGCCCGAGACTGGAAATATAGGCACCCAACTGGCCAAGAAAATGATCAGCAACAAGCCCATCCAGAACACCGGCGCGGCAAAGCCAACCAGCGACAAGACGTTGATGCTTTGGGACAACCAGCCGTTGGGCCGCCGGGCTGACAAAACACCCAGTGTGGTGCCGATCAGGAACGCCGCCAGCACCGAGGTCACCACCAAAAGCAAGGTGGCCGGCACGCGTTCGGCAATCATGTCGGACACGGGTAAATTGAAAAAATACGAGTAGCCCAAATCACCGCTGAGCACTTGGCGCAGGTAGATGCCCAGCTGCACCGGCAGCGGCTTGTCCAGGCCATAGCGACTTCTCAGCTCGGCCTGTAACTCTTCCGACATGCCCCCGCTGGCACCGGCGATGGTTTCTACCGGATCGCCAGGTGCGGCGTGTACCAACGCAAAATTGAGTACCACCACGGCCAGCACCAGGGCTGCGCCCTGGAATAGCCGGGAAATAAGGTAACGAAGCGTCCCCATTGAGTGCTCAGACTCGGGGCGGATTATTTGAACGAGACCTCATCAAAGGGCGAAACTGGCCCCCAAATTGTGGTGGGTACATTCAACACTTTTTTGTTGGAAACGGTGTGGTACGGGGTGCCATTGATGAAGTGAATAGGCAACTCGTCGGTCACGATTTTCTGGAACGTGGCGTAGTAGGCTTTGCGTTTGGTGGGGTCCAGCAAACCGCCGGCCGTGTTCAGCAAATCATCGACTTTAGGGTTGGTGTAAGACTGTGTATTGGTCCAGACGATGGGGCGGATGTTGGTGGACAAATAGGTGCGGTGCACACCAATGATCGGGTCACCCCAGTTGAAAACCGCATCCATCGACATGTCGAAGTCGCGCGTGGCCATGCGCTTGGCCCACGCCGGAAAGTCTGCTGAAGCACGAACTTCCACAGTCACGCCCACTTTTTTGAGTTGCGCCCGAACGTACTCGGCCACATTTTTCTGTTGCTCGTCTTGTCCGGGCAAGTAATCAATCGTGAGCTTGAAGCGTTCGCCATTGGCCCCGGCTTTATAGCCAGCGGCATCCAGCAATTCGGCAGATTTTTTCAGGTCGAGGGGGTAACGAATGACATCGGGCACAGCGAAAGGACTGCTGGCCACAATTGGGCCATCGGCAGGCTGTGAGAAGCCACCGTGCAAAGCCTTGCTGATGAAGTTCTTGTCGATGGTCATGGCAATGGCTTTGCGCACATTCACATCGGACATGGGCTTTTTAGCGGTGTTGAAGGCCAACCAGTTCAAAGCACCAATGCCCTCAAAGCCTTTGTTGGTCAAGTTCAAGGTGGGGTTGCTTGCGAAGCGCTTCAGTTCGGTTGAATTGGTCGCATACGGAATCATCTGAATCTCGCCACGCTCCAAGCCCAGCATGAGGTTGCTGGAATCGGGGTTGATGTTGATGATGATCTTGTCGAGGTAGGGCTTGCCGGCCAAGAAGTACTTGTCAAACCGCTCCAGCACCACACGCTGACCGGCCTTGAATTCGGTTAAGCGGAACGGCCCTGAACCCACCACATCGACACTGTTGCGTGGGTGAATTTTGAGGTCGGTCCCGTCGCCATAAATATGCTTGGGCAAGATCGGGCAAAGCGCTGGCGACATGGCAAGAATAATGGCGGGGTGCGGCACGCTCATTCTTATGATGGCCGTGTGAGGGTCGGGCGTTTCCACCTTTTCGACCGGGCCCATCATGGTGGTGAAGGGGTGGTTGGCCTTGATGGCCATGATCGAGAAGGCCACATCTTCCGAGGTGATTGGCTTGCCATCATGAAACACCGCGCCCTTGCGCAGGTTCAAGGTCAGCGACTTTCCGTCAGCAGCCAAGGCCCATTTTTCGGCCAAATAGGGTTGTGCATTCCATTTGTCATCAAACCGCAGTGGGCTGGCAAAAATCTGGGTGCCGGGAACAGCTGTAGCAAGCCCCGACTGCACCGCGCCGTTGAGGTGCCGAAGTGCCTGTGTGGAACCCACCACCAAGGTTCCCCCGCGCTTGGGCGCTTGGGCAAACACCAGCGATGAATAAATGGGCAGGGCCGCCACCAAGGCAAAAGGAATGACTTTGCGCAGGATCGTTCGAAAAATGACCATTCTGTATCCCCAAAAATGTGTCGTTGACAATGAAAATTGAAAAATTCTGTGCTCAAGTACCACGCAGATAACTTGTAAAAATTATTATTTGCAGCCTTGTCATTTCAAGATAGAGCCAGTCTCACCCAAAGCATGGAGCCAAGTGGCAGTGTTTACCCTTGCGACAGAAGAGAAACTTGAGTCCAAGATGTCAGCGCCAAGGGGTGCTGCCTCAGTTCAAAGCGCCTGCGCTGAGTGACAAATCTGCCACGCCGCTCAGCCGATGCGCGACCAGCAAACTCAAGGCTTTTCGCACCCCCGCCACCTGGGTGCTGACAGGCCAACTGGGAAAATTAGGGCCTTGCCAGTGGGCGGCTTGCTCAGGCAGCAGCGGCAAATGCATGAAACCGCTGCACCGCCCCTGGCCTGCCAGGGCATGTTGCAGCGCATAAAACACCTGGTTGCAAACAAAAGTGCCCGCCGTTTGCGAGACCGAAGCCGGAAACCCCGCTGCCTGCAAACCCGCCACCAAGGTTTTGATGGGCAAGGTGCTGAAATAGGCCGCCGGGCCCTCGGCGATCACCGGCACATCGACCGGTTGCTGGCCCGCGTTGTCGGGCATGCGCGCGTCGATCACATTAATGGCCACCCGCTCGATGGAAAAATCACAACGGCCCTCGGCCTGTCCCAGCGCCAGCACGATGTCGGGGCGGTGCGCGGCCAAAGCTTGCTGCAAAGCGGGCAGGGCTTGTGCAAACACGCAGGGCAACTGAACCGCCGTAACTTCGGCCCTATTTTCGGCAGTCACTGGGGCCGTCACTGGGTCCGTCACTTGGGCCCCGGGCAGCGACACGCCGTTGAGTGCGCGCGCCACCTCCCAAGAGGGGTTGAGGGTCTGCCCACCAAAGGGCTCGAACCCCGTGAGCAGAATGCGCAACATCCGAGGCCGCCTCAGGCGTTAAAAATCGACACGGTCTTGGTGTTCAGGTAAGCCTCCAGCGCCTCGGGGCCGCCTTCGGAGCCATAGCCCGAATCTTTCATGCCGCCAAAGGGCAACTCAGGCCAAGGTGCGGCAGGTTGGTTGACCCACAACATGCCCACCTCTAGGCGCTGCGTCAGCAGGTGCGCGGTTTTGAGCGACCCGGTGAAGGCGTAACCCGCCAGACCAAAGGGCAGGCGGTTGGCTTCGGCAATGGCGTCTTCGATCTGCTCGAACGTGCGGATGGCGGCAATCGGGCCAAACGGTTCGTGGGTGACCACATCGGCGTCCAAGGGCACATGCGACATCACCGTGGGGGCAAAAAAGTGGCCCTGACTGCCGATACGCTCACCCCCGGTGAGCACCTTGGCGCCTTTGGCGCGGGCATCCTTCACGATGGCTTGCATGGCCAGCAAGCGGCGCTCGTTGGCCAGCGGGCCCATTTGCGATCCGGCGGTCAGGCCATCGCCCACCTGCAGGGATTCGGCGTAGGCAGCAAAGGTTTTGGCAAATTCGTCGGCAATTTTGTGGTGCACCAAAAAGCGCGTGGGCGAGATGCACACCTGCCCGGCATTGCGAAATTTGGCGGCGCCAGCGGTTTTCAGGGCCAGCGCAATATCACCGTCCTCGGCCACGATCACTGGGGCGTGTCCACCCAACTCCATGGTCGCGCGCTTCATGTGCTGCCCGGCCATGGCGGCCAGTTGCTTGCCCACGGGGGTCGATCCGGTGAAGGTGATCTTGCGAATTAAAGGGTGCGCAATCAGGTAACTGGAAATATCGGCCGGGGTACCAAACACCAGCCCGATCACGCCCCCAGGCACGCCGGCATCGTGAAAGGCGCGGATCAATTCAGCAGGTGCAGCAGGCGTTTCTTCGGGGGCTTTGACAATGATGGAGCAGCCCGTGGCCAACGCCGCCGACATCTTGCGCACGGCCTGGTTGATGGGAAAGTTCCAGGGCGTAAAAGCCGCCACCGGACCCACGGGCTGCTTGATCACGTTTTGCTGCACGTTGATGTTGCGCGGCGGCACGATGCGGCCATACACGCGACGACCTTCTTCGGCAAACCACTCGATGATGTCGGCCGACGACATGACCTCGACCTTGGCTTCGGCCAAGGGCTTGCCTTGCTCTTGCGTGAGCAACTCGGCGATTTGCGGGGCGCGTTCGCGCATCAGGGCCGCAGCTTTGCGCATGATGGCGCTGCGTTCGTTGGCGGGCACATCGCGCCACAACTCAAAACCCTTTTGCGCTGCTTGCGCAGCGCGCTCCAGATCCGGCACACCTGCATGCGCGAGCCGCCCAATTTGGCTGCCCGTGGCGGGGTTGAACACAGCCAGGGTGCGGCCACCCTCGGCATCGCACCATTGGCCGTTGATGAATAGTTGCGTATCGGGATAAGTCATGTCGGGGTCCGTCTAAAAAACAAGGAATGAAATCAAGGGTGAAAAGCTGAATTGGTTCGCAGGGGCGAAAAAGTTCGGACATTGTGGCCCGAATTACCCCCGGAAGCGTGTCCGCTTGCGTCAACACCGGGACACCCTCCAAAACACCCATTAGCAGGTTCAAGCCAAGCCGCCGGGTCCGCAAAACTCAGGCACTTTTGCCCAGAAAACCGGCCAAGTGCTCGATCAGCACATTCACGCGGTGCGGAATGTAGCGGTTACTGGGTAAAACGGCATAAATGCCCAAGGGGGGCGACTCGAATGCCTGCAAAATTTCGACCACTTCGCCGCGTTGCAAAAACGGCTCGGCAATGAAGTCGGGCTGCAAAGTAAGGCCCATGCCCTGCGCCGTGGCTTGCACCAAAGCCAAGCCGTTGTTGGCCTGAATGCGCCCCCGCACCGGAAAAGCCTGCAACTGCCCCTCCACCCGATACGGCCAAGTGGCCCCCTTGTTGGTGCCCGAATACACCAGACACTCGTGGTGCTGCAACTCATCGGGATGTCGCAGCGAACCATGCTCAGACACATAGCTGGGCGAGGCCAGCGTGAGCAAACGGCAATGCCCCAGGGTGCGCACAATGTCCCCGGGTTGCAGGTCGGCGGTGATGCGGATGGACAGGTCTATGCCTTCTTCGATCAAATTGGCGCGCTGGTCCGAAAAGTCCATTTGCAGATCGATGTGCGGCTGGGCTTTGGCAAAGTCGAGCAGGGCAGGCAAAAGACGTTGCAAACCAAAAGTCAGCGGCAAACCCAGGCGAATGCGCCCTCTGGGCACGGCCTTTTCTTCGTCCAAACTGGACTCAGCGGCATCGACCATGTTCAGTATTACGCGGCATTTTTCCAAGTACGCGGCCCCGGCGGGGGTCAGTGTCAGGCTGCGGGTGCTGCGCGTCATCAGCTTGACGCGCAAGTGCTTTTCCAGGGCCGCAATCTGCCGGGTCACGGCCGAGCGGGCCACTTGCAATTGGTCCGCCACGGCGGTGAAGCTGCCCGCTTCGGCCACGCGCACAAAGATTTGCATTGCATCGAGTTTGTCCATTGTTGCCAATTTTGCAACAAATATTTGCACATTTGCCTCTTTTTATGATCAAACCAAGTGCGTACAGTCAGCTTCAACAACCCAAAAGCCTGCGTTTTTTGCTTATTGCCCAGACAAATTTCCGCCCACAACCCCAAGCGCTGACCTCCAAAACTGCCATGCACGCCACCCGATCGGTTCTTTTTGTGCCCCACGGCTCGCCCATGTTTGCCCTGCAACCCGGTGCGGCAGGTGCGGCCATGAGCCAAGTGGCCGCCAACCTTGGCTCGCCACGCGCGGTGGTGGTGGTCAGCCCGCATTGGGAAACCGCTGTGCCCACCGTGGGCATGTCCACCCGGCCCCCAACCATTCATGACTTTGGCGGCTTTGACCCTCGCCTGTACGAGATGCAATACCCCGCCACCGGCTGCCCCGAAGCGGGTTTGCAAGTGGTGTCTGCCTTGCAAGCCGCAGGTTTGCCCGTGGCACAAGACCCGCTGCGCGGTTTAGACCATGGGGCCTGGATACCGCTGCGCCAAATGTTTCCCGATGCCGACATTCCGGTGGTGCCGCTCTCGGTGCAAACCCACTTGGGCCCACAACACGCCTACCGTGTGGGCCAGGCGCTGGCCCCATTGGCACAGCAAAACATCCTGATCATGGCCTCGGGCAACATCACACACAACCTGCGCGATTTCATGACGGTGCGCATGAGCAGCGGCGCGACACCGGCTTATGTGCAAACCTTTGCCGACTGGATTCACACCCACCTGATGCAACGCGACCTGAGCGCGCTGCTGAACTACCGGCAAACCGAAGCCGGACAACGCGCCCACCCCAGCGACGAACACCTGTTGCCGCTGTTCACCGCCATGGGCGCAGCAGGCCCCGATGCGCAAGCACAGGCTTTTTTCAGGGGCATCAGTGACCATGTGATCGCCATGGACGGCTACACATTTCATTGAAAAACCCATTCACCGCACGCCCATGAACAACCGATTCACTGACAACCCCCGCTACACGGCGACCGCCAAGGGCCTGCACTGGCTCATGGCCTTGATGATTTTCGGCCTGCTGGCTTTGGGCTTTTATATGACCGACCTGCCCCTTTCGCCGCAAAAATTGCAGTACTACTCTTGGCACAAATGGGCTGGTATGAGCGTGTTTGCTTTGGTCTGGCTGCGCCTGGCCTGGCGCATCACGCACCGCCCACCCGCACTGTCTGACCGCTTGAGCCCCGCCATGCAATGGGCCGCGCACGTCGGGCACTTTTTGCTCTATGCCTTGATGGTGGTGATTCCGGTGTCTGGTTGGTTAATGAGCTCGGCCAAAGGCGTGCCTACTGTGTGGTTTGGCGTGCTGCCCCTGCCAGACCTGGTGGGCAAAGACAAAGAACTGGGCGACAACCTGGCCGAGCTGCACGAAGCCTTGAACGTGGGCCTGTTGCTGCTGATTTCCGGGCACGCTTTGGCCGCGCTTTGGCACCACTTTGCGCACCGCGACGACACGCTGCGCCGCATGCTGCCCTGGCGTTGAATCTGCACGCGATGAGCATTCACGCCCCCCTTCATTCGCCTGCCGTTCGCCTGACATTTGCTTGAACTGTCCACCTTCTTTCTCTCTGGAACCCCCATGATCCGCACCCTGATTGTTTTAGCCGCTACCCTCGCGCTCGCCCCGGCCCAGGCCGCACCCTACACATCGGTTCAATTAGAGGCCAGCAGCATTGGCTTCAGCTTTCAGCAAATGGGCGTGAAGGCCGATGGCCGCTTTAAAAAGTTCAGCAGCCAAGTGAACTTCGACCCGGTGAAGGCCGACAAATCCCAAGCCAAATTCGAGATCGAACTGGCCAGCGTGGACACCGGCTCCAGCGAAGCCGACCAAGAAGTGGTCAGCAAATCGTGGTTCAACACCGCCGCCTTTCCCAAAGCCAGCTTTGTCTCCAAACAAATCAAATTGACCGCGCCCAACCAATACGAGGTGCTGGGCACGCTCAGCATCAAGGGCCAGTCGCGTGAAGTGAAGTTCCCCCTGAAGCACACCCCCCAGGGCAAAAACGGCCTGCTCACTGGCAGCTTCACTTTAAAACGTGCCGACTACGCCATTGGCGAAGGCATGTGGGCCAAGTTCGACGTGGTGGCCAACGACATCCAAGTCAACTTTTCCATCACCGCCCTGGCTGGGAAATAAGGCCACCACAAACCGGTAACGAGCCCCAACCATCGCACGCGCCCTCTGTCATACCCGACCCACGGCCTTACCCGAAACCCTCTGTCATACCCGCGAAGGCGGGAATCCATTTCCCCAAACGTGCGCCACCTTCATCGGTAACGCCCAAATTTTTCATCCTCAAATTTTTCAACAGGAGCACCCCCATGACATCTCTCAAAAAACTCAGCGCCGCTTTGGCCTTTGCAAGCCTGGCCGCAGGCTCGGCCTTGGCCGCCCCGGTCACCTACACGGTCGACTCCTCACACACCTATCCGCGCTTTTCTTACTCGCACTTTGGCTTCTCCACCCAGCTCAGCAGCTTCACCAACACCACCGGCAAAGTGGTGTTTGACGCCGAAGCCAAAACCGGCTCGGTGGACATCGTGATCGACATGAAATCGGTGAACACAGGCTTTGCCGACTTCAACGGCCACCTGCAGGGCGAAGACTTTTTGGACACCGCAAAATTCCCGACCGCCACCTTCAAGTCGACCAAAGTGGTGTTTGAGGGCGACAAACCCAAAAGCATCGAAGGCCAACTCACCATCAAAGGCGTGACCAAGCCCGTGACCCTGAGCGTGACCGGCTTCCAAGCCATGCCCCACCCGATCATTAAAAAGCCTGCCCTGGGTGCCAACGCTTTCACCACCATCAAGCGCACCGAATTCAACGCGGGCAAATACGCCCCGTATGTGGGCGACGAAGTGCGCATTGACGTGGCGATCGAAGCGATCGCTCAGTAAGCCACTACTTTTCCAGGCAAAAAGCCAAGTCTCGAGGGGAAACTCTCGAGACTTATTCGAGCTTGGCCCCCGAGGCCTTCACCACCTGCGCCATGCGCACATAGTCTGCGGCCAGCAGTTTGGCAAAGTCGGCGTTGCTCAGGTCTTGCGGTTCAATGCCTTGCTTGTCCAGGCGCTCGAGCACGGCCGGGTTTTTGAGCAATTTGCTCACCGCGGTGTTGATGCGGTTGGCTTGCTCGGCAGACACGGCCGCCGGGCCGAGAAAGCCAAACCACGAGTCAAACTGGTAACCGGGCAAGCCACTTTCGGCAATGGTCGGCAAATCGGGCAAGTATTTGCTGCGCTTGGGCGAGGTCACGCCCAGCAAGCGGATGCGGCTGTCCTTGGCAAAAGCCAAAGCGCCAATGCTGGCCGCAATCACCGCTTGGGCCCGTCCAGAAAGCACTTCGTTGATGGCTTCACCCGTGGCTTTTAGCGGCACATGCACCACATCAATGCCTGCCAAGCCGTTGAAGTAAGCCATGGACAAATGCGTGGCGCTGCCCACGCCTGCGGTGGCGTAGTTCATCTTGCCGGGGTTGGCCTTGGCGTGGCGAATGTATTCACCCACGGTTTTGGCGGGCACATCGGGGTGCACCATGAGCACATAACTGGCGTTGCCGATATGGCCCAAGGGGGTAAAGTCTTTTTGCGGGTCGTAGGCCAGCTTGGTGTAAAGCGAGCCTGCAATGTTGTGACTGGCGGCTGCCATGACCATCACCGTGCCATCGGCATCGGCTTTGGCCACATAACCCGTTCCGATGGTGCCCCCCGCGCCCGCACGGTTTTCGACGATCACGGTTTGCCCCAAGGCGGCCGACATTTCTTGCGTCAGGGCACGCGCCAAGAGGTCTTGCACGCCCCCGGCGGCAAAGGGCACCACGATGCGCACCGGTTTACCTGCCGGCGTTTGCGCGTGGGCCAAGCCAACCGCTGACAAACAGGCTGCAGCCAAACCAGAGGCCAGAAGTTCACGTCGATGAATCATGGAATTTATCCTTTTGCGGTGTGTTAAATAAATTTTCAGCCAACGCAAACCCGATCGGCCAAGCGGCGCATGAAGCGCTCGCACCAAGCCAGTTGGGCTAACGTGACCCATTCGTTGGGCTGGTGTGCTTGGGCAATGTGGCCGGGGCCGCACACGATAGTGGGCACACCCGCTTGGTGAAACAGCGCCGCTTCGGTGCCAAAAGACACCTTGCCCGCCCCTAAAGCGGGATCGACTTCGGCACAGTCAAAACACAGTTGGGCAATTTCGCTGTCGGCATCGGTGGCAAAACCGGGCAGCACCGATTTCAGCTCGTGCGTGATGCCGGTGTCTGGGGCCACCGCTTGCATGGCGGGCACCAAGCTGTCGGCAAAGGCCTGCGCCCGGGCCAGCAAGGCTTCGGGCGAGTCGAGGTGGTGGTGCCGAATCTCCCAAGTCACCTCGCACTGGCGTGGAATGATGTTGAGCGCTGTGCCCCCAGCAATCACGCCCGTGTGGATGGTGGTGTGGGGCACGTCGTAAATCGGGTCGAACGGGCCGTTTTGGGCCAACTCGCGATGCATAGACTTGAGGTGGGCAACGAACTCGCAAGCGATCTCCACCGCGTTGACGCCCAAGGGGGTCAGCGACGAATGCGCCTCAAACCCGTGCACCGTGGTTTTAAAGCCCAGCTTGCCTTTGTGCGCAATCACCACCTGCATGCCCGTGGGTTCGCCCACAATGCAACCGGCTGGTTTGAAGCCCTGCGCCATCACGTCGGCAATCATGCGGCGCACCCCAATGCAGCCCACTTCTTCGTCGTAACTGAAGGCCAGGTGAATCGGGCGCTTGAGTTTGCGCTTGAGCAACTCGGGCACCATCATCAGGCAGGTGGCGCCAAAACTCTTCATGTCGGTCACGCCACGGCCAAACATCTTGTCGCCAATCACCTCGACCTTGAACGGGTCGGTGTCCCAAGGCTGGCCATCCACCGGCACCACATCGGTGTGGCCCGACAACACCAGACCGCCGATTTTGGTTTCACCGTCGTGCGCCGGCAAAGTGGCCCACAGGTTGGCTTTTTTGCCGGTGTCGTCATAGGTGCGGCTGCACGCAATGCCCAGATCGTTCAGGTAAGCCTCGGTCCAGTCCAGCAATGCCAGATTGCTGTCACGCGAGACGGTGGCAAACGCGATCCATTTTTCGATGATTGGCAAGGCGGCCAAGTCAGCGGCCTGAATTGGATTTTGACCAGCCGCTGGATCCGGTGCCAGGGCGGTGGGTGAAAGGGGGGCGTTCATGGGGGACTCCGTCAGTGGTTGGGGGGCTCTAACTGGGTTCAAAAGCGGATATTACAAGCCCCACCCTGCCCCCACGGGTCACCTTGCCGACATCAGGCCAATCCGGTTGCACCTAAAGTCAACCGTTCAATTCACCTGTGTTGTTGGAGTTTTCATGGCCATTTACGAACTGCGCACCTACCACGTCATCGTCGGGAAAATGAGCGAACTCGTCTCCCTCTACAGCAACGAAGGCTGGCCCGCACTGTCCAAACACCCCGAAAGACTGGTGGGCTATTTCACGGGGGATGTGGGTGCGTTGAACCAATTGATTCACGTCTGGAAGTTTGAAGACGACGCCGACCGCCGCGCCTTTTGGGCCGGGGTCTATGTCGACCCGGCCTTTATAGCCTTTGCCGCCAAAATCCGCCCCCTGATCCGGGAACAAGAAAACAAACTCATGTTGTCAGCCCCGTGGGGACGGCAGCCTTGAATGGGGTGGGCTGCGGATTTGTCGCGATCAAGCGTTGATTTCTTTTTGTAGGCCCATACAAATCTCGATGATTTCCTCAAATGCTGGCGCATTCAAAGCCAAGAGACCATCGGCAAGCATCGCTAAATAATCTTGCCTAAGCGAGGCCAAGGCATCCCCTTGGGGTACCAATTGAATGCAACCACCGACCGCTGCTTGGTAATTGATCAAGCACTTGTTGTCATCTTTTTCGGCAAAGAACATGGCTTTGTGTTCTGCCACTGCACAGGCCAATGGTCGGTCCTTGATGGCGATTTGAGCGTGCCCTGAGCGGGCCATTGCCGCTAAGTCATACCAATGGCGCGAAAACCGCTCGCCTCGTAAACGCCCTTGCTGACTAAAGACATGCGCCGCTGTGGCTTTTTCCCAGAATGTTCTTTCTGCAGCCATGACCCACGGTGACGCTGTTGGAAATCGGATTTCTGCTATGGCAGGCGCCATGTCACAAGCCACGGTATGACGATGATGTGGTTCACCCGTCGCACGCCCTCCGAATTCAAGCTGAATTGTGGAAGAGGCGTAACCTGTCCCCACTCTGATGGGCCTGTAAGTGAGGATCAACTTTTCCTTTTCTTGGCCCGCAACCGACAGGTTCACGTCAAGGCGGTCGCGCTGAATAGCCGCTGCTAAAACGGGCTGAACCGTGTTCTTGATCCATTCCGGCAGGCGGTCCCGCACAGCGTCGGTGATTTTTTTAGCCTGACTGGGAGATGCGGGTATGGGGTTACCGCTCTTCAAAAGCTCCGGCACCACTTGGCGGATGTCATAGGTCAAATCGATGTCTTCAGAAAACCGATCAATGAGCTTGTAAACCTTGGACAAGGATGTGCCGCCTTTAAAGGTCAGCTGTTCGGCCATCGATGACCCGTAGAGGGCGGACAAGGTCCAAACCACCCAAACGTCCTTTTCCAACAAATGGGGCGCACGACCGGTGATGGCAGCCGCGACCTCCAAGGCTTCTGATTGATCTTCGCGACTGAGCGAGAACCAGGAATCAGACACCCGCGTACCGACTCACGGCACGCGCCATCCAACTGGGCAAAACGGCACGGGCTGCCAGCAAGGCCTCCCACTCCTGTGCTTCAAGCTGGCTTTTTAAGACCTGCAAAGCCGTGGGCGCTTGCTCTGGCCCCAACCACAAGAGTGCGCGAATGGCCTTGCCTGCAGGGCGTTTACCTAGAACCATTTCACTGCGCGTTCCGTGCTTTAAATAAAGCTCCCGATTGCCTAAACGCAATCGACGTGAGGGGCCTGAAGTCAGATAAACCTCTTTGACCGGAACCTGCGTTGTCAGCCCCAAAGCATTGGCTTCAACCGCGCCACTGGCCACCACCACCTCAGCATTGCCCGCCTCAATGGCTTGCACCACGGCCTCTGCTGCAGGTGGACGCTCACCAAAACGCCCTTGCACTGGCCGTGCATAGGCACCGCGAGCCACCCGCAACAATCGGCCCTCTTTGGTCAAGCGTGACAGCGTTTGGTCCACTGCGACGCGCGACCCAAGATGTAAAAAAGCCTTGGGCGAAAGCAGCCATCCCTCCGGCAGGGATTCGGCGGCAGACATAACGGCTTGGGCAAGTGGGCTCATGGGGTGATCTTCAGTTGTCAGAAGTATAGTTTTATTTCTGACAAATCGGCATCTTTCCCTTTTCTGCCGCGTTGATTCTTAAATAAACTTTTATGCCACTCGGGATACGTGCGCAAATCTGCAGGTGACATTGGCAGCCAAATCCCCTCCCCCGTATTCACCCTGATGCCGCCTTACGCCAAAATTTGTATGATGACCTGATCAATTCTTCAGGAGTTTCGTCATGCAACGCAGATTTTGGGTATCGGCCTTGGCCGCTGTCGTCGCCACGCCTTTTCTGGCTGCCATTTCAGCCGCCCCGGCTTTTGCACAGGCTTGGCCGGCACGGCCCGTCAAGCTGGTGGTGCCGTTTCCGCCTGGGGGCTTGATCGACAACATGGCCCGTTTGGTGGCCCCCAAGTTGGCGCTGGAGCTGGGGCAATCCATCGTGATCGACAACAAACCCGGGGCGGGCGGCAACTTGGGCGCTGCCGAGGCGGCCCGCGCTGCGCCCGATGGCTACACCCTGCTCATGGCCTCGCCGCCGTTGACCATCAGCCCTGCGCTGTACTCCAAGTTGCCCTACAAACCCGAGCAAATTGCCCCCGTGGCCTTGCTGGGCCGGGTGCCCAATGTGCTGGTGGTGAACCCGGCTGCAGGCATCAATTCGGTGGCCGATCTCACCGCACTGGCCAAGTCCAAGCCCGGCCAGCTCAACTATGCGTCCAACGGGCAGGGCACGTCGTTGCACCTGAGCGCCGAGCTGTACAAAAGCCAGTCGGGCGCGTTTGTCACGCACATCCCCTACCGGGGCGCGGCGGCAGGCCTGACCGGGCTCATGGCAAACGAGGTCAACATGATGTTTGACAACCTGCCCTCGGCACTCGGCCTGATCAATGGCGGCAAGCTGAAAGCGCTAGCCGTGACCACCCCGCAGCGCAGCAGCGCCTTGCCCAACGTGCCCACCATGGAAGAGGCGGGTATGAAGGGCTATCAAGTGTTTGCCTGGTTTGGTGTGGCCGCCCCAGCCGGTTTGCCCGCCCCCGTGCAGCAAAAACTAGAGCAAGCCCTAGAGCGTGTGGCCAACCAGCCTGAAGTGAAGGCCGCCATGCTCAAAGCGGGGGCCGAACCGGCTTGGGCCAACGCGCAGGGCTTGGCCAGCTTCATGCAAGCCGACATGGCGCAGTGGAAACAAGTGGCCGCGTTTGCCAAGATCACTTTGGATTAAGAGAACAAAAAATGACCACAGTTGGTGTAATTGGCCTGGGGGCCATGGGTTCGGGCATGGCGCAATCTTTGCGCCGAGCCGGGCACTCGGTGCAGGTGTTTGATGTGCGCCGCGAGGTGGCCGAAGCCTTTACCCACGCCGGGGGCACGGCGCACGATTCATTGGCCTCTTTGGGCGCGGCCTGCGATGTGGTGGTGTCGGTGGTGGTGAATGCCGCACAAACCGAGGCCGTGCTGTTTGGCGATGGCAACACCCCCGGTTGCGCTGCCAGCATGAAGCCCGGCAGTGTGTTTGTCATGTGCTCCACCGCCGACCCGAACTGGTCGGTGGGTTTGGAAGCCCGGCTAGAAGCGCTGGGCTTGCTGTATCTGGATGCGCCCATTTCGGGCGGAGCTGCCAAAGCCGCCAGCGGCCAGATGACCATGATGACGGCCGGCAAACCCGCCGCCTACGCCGTGGCCGAGCCCTTTTTAAACGCCATGGCCGCCAAAGTCTACAAACTGGGCGACTGTGCGGGCGCGGGCAGCAAGGTCAAGGTCATTAACCAATTGCTTGCAGGCGTGCACATTGCCGCAGCCGCCGAGGCCATGGCGCTGGGCTTGCGCGAAGGCGTGGACCCGGCGGCACTGTACGAGGTGATTACGAACAGCGCGGGCAACAGTTGGATGTTTGAAAACCGCATGGCGCATGTGCTGGCGGCCGACTACACGCCTTTGTCGGCGGTGGATATTTTTGTGAAAGACCTGGGCTTGGTCTTGGACATGGCGCGGGCCAGCAAGTTTCCCTTGCCCTTGTCCAGCACGGCGCATCAGATGTTTATGCAGGCCAGCACGGCGGGCTTTGCCAAAGAAGACGACAGCGCGGTCATCAAAATATTCCCGGGTATTGAGTTGCCCAAGGCAAAACCATGAGCGCAGACAGCATGAGCGAGCAAAGTACGAACCAGCAAACCACAAGGCGCGCACCGGGCCTGAAACTGGGCTGCATTGCCGACGACTTTACGGGCGCAACCGACCTGGCCAACAACCTGGTGCGCTCGGGCATGCGGGTGGTGCAAACCATTGGCGTGCCCGACGCGCCGCTGGCGGCCGACGTGGACGCGGTGGTGGTGGCGCTCAAGTCACGCACGGTCCCTGCTGCAGAGGCCATTGCGCAATCTTTGGCCGCGCTCAAGTGGCTGCAAGCGCAGGGCGCAACGCAGATTTATTTCAAATACTGCTCTACTTTTGACAGCACGCCCGAGGGCAACATCGGCCCGGTGACCGAAGCCCTGATGGACGCGCTGGACACCGACTTCAGCATCGCCACCCCGGCGTTTCCAGACAACGGGCGAACGGTGTTCAAAGGCTATTTGTTTGCGGGCAACGTGCTGCTGAACGAAAGCGGCATGCAAAACCACCCGCTCACGCCCATGACCGATGCCAATCTGGTGCGCGTCATGCAGGCGCAAACTCAGCGCAAAGTGGGCTTGATCGATTACAAAACCGTGGCCCAAGGCGAAGCCGCCATTCGGCAACGCATGGCCGACTTGCGCGCCGAAGGTGTGGGCGTGGCCGTGGTCGATGCCACCAGCAACGAAGACCTGCACCGCCTTGGTCCCGCGCTCAAGGGCATGCCTTTGGTCACGGCTGGTTCGGGTGTGGCCATTGGCTTGCCCGCCAATTTTGGCCTGCAACCCTCTTTGCAAGCCAGCCAATTGCCCACGCCTACCGGCTTGCAGGCCGTGGTATCAGGCAGTTGCTCGTTGGCCACCAACGCCCAAGTGGCGCACTTCAAAGCCACAGGGTGCCCCACATGGGCCATCCACCCCGCCAGCCTGATGCACGGCCAAACCGATGCAGTGGTGCAGCAAGTGCTGGCCTGGGCCGCCCCGCTGTTGGCGCAAGGGCCCGTGCTGGTGTACTCCACCGCCGAGCCCGAAGCCGTGAAGCAAGTGCAGGCACAACTGGGCGTGGCCGAGGCGGGTGCCATGGTCGAACACGCTTTGGCCGCCGTGGCCCGAGGCCTGGTGCAACTGGGCGTGCAACAACTTGTGGTAGCAGGTGGCGAAACCTCCGGCGCCTGCGTGCAAGCGCTGGGCATTGCCCAACTGCAAATTGGCCCCCAAATCGACCCCGGCGTCCCGTGGTGCCATGCGCCGATGTTGATGGACAGTGCTAATTCTGCTGCTGCTGCTGGTGCTGGTGCTGGTTCTGGTTCTGGTTCTGGTGGTGGTGTTGGTGTTGGTTTGGTTAATAAGGAAGGCGTGCACATCGCCCTTAAATCAGGCAACTTCGGCACCGAAGACTTCTTCACCAAAGCCTTTACAGTGCTGCGATGAGGCCGAATTCCCGAATCCTCTCCCCGTGGGAGGCTGCCCCTGCGGCCGAATCCCCAAACCCTCTACCCGTGGGAGGCTGCCCCTGCGGCCGAATGCTTGCTTTGGCTGCGGCACACATTCGCGAGCAGGGGCTCGCTCCCACAAAGACAAAATCACAGCCCCATTCACAGGAGCGCTTTTATGACTGAAACCCAAGCCCGCGAAGAAATTTGTCGCGTGGGCCGCAGCCTCTTTGAGCGCGGCTTTGTGCATGCCACAGCGGGCAACATCAGTGTGCGGCTGGACGATGGTTTCTTGATCACCCCGACCGATGCCTGCCTGGGTTTTCT